>PLNO01000341.1 GCA_003141795.1 Spirochaetaceae bacterium
CCCCCATTCCACCTCGCACCACGCCCGGCAACCGTTCGCAAAAGGCGCGCGTTCTTGCCGGCGAAAAAAAAGTGGAGCTATAGTAACTGCTATCAGTTGCTATCAGTCTATCAGTCGGTGGATCGGGCGGAAAGGCTCGAGGGCTCGCAGCGCACCAGGGTGAACCGCGTCGGGCCACGCGCAGTGCCCCTTGGGCGTCTTCTACCGCGAGTACGCGAAGCTGGCGGATTTCCCAGGTGTCACGAGGCTGTCGTTCCTGCACGTGCGCAACCTGGCGCTCGGCCTGTTTTTCTTCCTCTTCATGGCTGCGCTGGAAAAGCTCTTCAGCTTCTCGGCGCAGCGGGGAGTCCGTCTCACCGTGATCCTTTACGAGACGATCGCGATGCGGCTGCAATGTCTCCCCGCCGCAGGGCATCTCTCACGTCATCGAGCCGGTACGCATCATCCAGGGAGAGGTAGGGTGACCACGCGGTCTCGTCTTCGAGAATCTCGACATCGACTTAAGCGATGTACATGCCTTCATGGACGATCTTCGTCCGTTTCCGCTTTGTCACGGCTTCCTCCTGGTGTATTCATCAACCCAGCGTTCTGTGTCTAGTCGATATGCAGTGACCAGAACGGCTGGGAACCGCTATTCCTGGGGATGCCCCAAACGGCATGAATTGCTGCCCCGTGCCAGTCCCGCGGTGGCACAAGAACGAAGGGCCCTTTTCCGAAAGATGGGTACTCCTCGATCAGCAGACTCTCCTGCACTCCCTCTTTCATTTCACGCGTGGAGATGCCATCCACCACCAGCTCATCGTATCCATGCTCAGCGAGCCTCACGTCGCCGGCGCGGACGAGCTCGCGGATGCGCTGCAGGGTGTCACCCCCGGATCAAGAATACAGCCGTGGGTGCTTTTCCACAACACTCTGCACTTCCGCTGATAGAGATATTCCCATCGTCTCTCTTGCCCGTGTACCGACCGGCTTGGTACTTCGATAGCTCGGAGGATTGCCGCCTGGACGAATGTGGAGAAAAGGCGATCATCTCCGCCGTCGGGCTTCCGCGTTCCCGCGCCGGCTGTGCTACCCAGCCGGCTCCCGCGCCATCTCCCACAGGGGAAGGTCGAGGCCCTGCAGCTCGATCCTGTCCAGCAGCTGAAAGCCGAACCGGCGGTACAGGGAGACGTTACCCTCGGTTTCCGTCTCGAGGTAAATCGGGAGCCCGTCGCGGTCGCACGATTCGATCAGGTGGCGAAGGAGCCATCCCCCGTACCCCTTGCCCTGCTCGGACGACGCAACGCCAATGATCTGCAGGTACGCGTACTCCCGCCCCGCCATGTGCCGCTTGCGGTCGTGGCCCACCCTGCCGAAGGAATGCGCGAGGCGTCCGGCCACACGCGGGCCGACTCCCAGCACGCACCCCAGCGCGCCGCTTCTCGCGAGCCTCCACATCCCCATGTCCGCGAAGCGCCCCGGCACCCATGCCGCGATCCCTTCGAGCCGCGGCGAGGTGGCCGTGACCACGCCGTGCCTCACACCCAACCGCACCGGGGTCTCGAAGAACGCCCGCAGCTTACGCTCGAGCTGTTTCTCTCCCTCGAACACACGGTTCCACACCGGGTCCTGCGCGAAGGCATCGGCGAGGACCACCGCGGCGCGCGCGCAATCCTCCCGCGCGAGCCGGTAGAGGCCATGCCCGGTTGACACGGCATCCGGCAACTGTCCCATCTCTCACTCCTCCTGCGGCCCTACCGAGAGACGCCTGCGCGTGACGGATCGACGTCGAAGGACGAACGATTGATCGAGGAAATGGCGCCGATCCCCGTGACGGCGACCATCGTGCCTCTCATAACGTCGCATAGTAAGCGATGATCATGAAAAAACCCATGAAACTCACCTGCCGCGGCATGTCGTGGCAGGGAGTCGTCTCGGAGGGGACGGGCAGCTCTACAGCGCTGTGCGCGCGGTCGGATTCACCCTCGACGCGGAAACGCTCGGGAAGCTCGACGCGATCTTCCCCGGGCCCGGGGGAGAAGCCCAGCACGCGTATGCCTGGCAGGAGCCGGGCGACGCAGTTCCCGTGACCCGATCGGCCTGCCGTTCCTCAGCGGAAGATGCCGAAGAACAGTCCGAACACGGCCAGGCGTACGACCTGGAATCCTCCGTCGATAAAGAGGAGACGGGCCCGCCGGCCGGCGCCCAGGTAGTTGATGGCGTAGGAGAAGGCGACCAAGCCCACGCCGACGCCGATGCCCGCCAGGAGCAGTTCCGTGAGCCCGTTCAGGTCACGGAAAAGCACGCCGAACAGGAAGGACGCCGCGAGATTGAGCGCGAACACCGACGGGTACACGACACCCGGCGGCCGTTTCACCGTTGCGTCCCGACCGGCCACGTCCGCCCACGGCTTTGCAAACAGGACCGAGTACCACAGCGCGCCGACCACGAACGCCGAGGCCGTCGAGCAGAGCACCGCCCAGAGGTTGACTCCGTACAGCATCATGTCACTTCGCCCTCATGCGGTTTCCGCGGGGGTTATGCTCGAGTTCTGCGAGTCCCAGCGCCTCGAGCAGCGGGGGCAGGTACATCCCGAACCGGCCGCGCAGGCCTTTCTTGAGGCCATACCATCCCTTGACGGGGTTCTTCGGCGAGCGTCCCCACTCCTCCACAGTGCCCGGCTCGGCTGGCTTCCCCTCGTCGGCGCTGCCCAGCGGCACCCAGTCCCCGGCCTTCTTCAGCATCGCGTGAAGGTCCTCGATGGCCCGCGCCTGGTACTTCAGCGTCGTCGTTCCCACCTGGCAGACGAGCACGGGCGGGTCTGCCTCGTCGTCCCGGTACATCGAGTACGCCGAGGTTCCTGGGGGCGTCTTCAGGAGCCACGGATCGTCCCGGGCGCCTTTCGGTTTCGCTGCTTTGGCCATAGCATCCTCCTCGTACCAAGAAAGATGCGGCGGCCGGTTCCCTTCGTCTTGTATGAATCGGACAACGTTCGGGGCGAAATCCGCGGGCGCTTTGGGAGGATAGTTCCCCTTGTACCCGCGCGGTACGCCGCCCGTGAACTCACGGAAGTCCCTGATGAAGTGCGACTGGTCGAAGTACCCGCATTCCGCGGACACCGTGCCGAGCTGGGTTTTTTCATCGTTCATGAGAAGGCGTAAAGCCTTCTGGAACCGGACGATCCGCGCGTAAAGTTTCGGGCTGATCCCCAGGAACCGACCGAACAGGCGCCCGAGGTTCCGGGGCGAGACCCCCTCGGCACGGGCGATCTCGTCGACCGCAACGAGCCCGCCGCCGTCCTCCATTACCTTCTTCACGCTGCTGAAGGCCAGGTACGGTTCGTCCACCACCATCCGCTCCCGGAAAAAGGCATCGAGCAGCTTCCCCTGCTCTCCGATGTCGGTGCGGCGCCTGGAGAGGCTCTTTTCGAGCTGCGTGCCGGCGCTGCCGAACACCTCGGGCAGTCCGGGGGTCCGGTTGGTGTAGGCGGACACCGGTCGCCCCAGGAACGGCGCGAGGCCGCCCACGCGGAAGCGCACGCCGACGGTCGCCACGGCCCCGCGCTGGACGATCCTGATCGGCAGGGTGCGCTGGGCGTCGAGGTTCGATACCGCGTGCCTCACCGGGCGCCGACCGGCGATTCCGCGGAGGTACGGGCCGCCGAAGTTGAAGATCAGGTCCGCCCGCGCGTCGACGTACACGTCCACGGACAGGTCGACGACCTCCCCCGGCGCCGCGGAAACTGCCCAGTAGTGCTCGACGAACGGCAGGAGGTCCGCGTGCGGGACGGCCAGCCGGTACATGAGCCATCATACCATGAAATGCGGCGACCGGGAGGAAACTGAACGTCCGTGGGGGAGCCAGAATCGCCTCGGGTGCTGCCCCCGGGGCGATCGGCAACTACGTGCTGATCCCGATCCTGAGGATGATGCTGTGGCTGTCGCTGCGGCGACGAAAGGCCTGAGGGGGGTAAACGCCTGCCAACCCGGGGCGCGGCGGGCGACGAAGAACTCGTACGCGTAGTACGAGGAGTGAAGGCGGTGCATCTCGGGCTCCTCGTCCAGCTGCCCGAGTGCGGCGAGTGCTTCGCCGTCGGCAGCGTACTTGCCGCGCAGCTCCTCGATGCGCTCCTGCATCGGCGTGTAAAAGTCGTCCCACCACGCTTCATCGGGCAGCGTGAAGTGATCGAGAAGTGAGAACCCGCGCGCAGCGATTGCTGCCAGGATGTCGGGGACACCTGTACTCCTCTCGGGCTCGCGGTACGCCTGGCCCGGCAGGCGCGCTTGCGCGCCGAGAGGGTGGTCCCGCCAGCCCTACGTGGCCCGTCCGGCTTCCGAGGGCTGGGAGCGCGATCATCCACCCCAACCATCCCTCCGCATCGGCCCGCCCGAGGAGCCGAAGTCCGAGATGTCCGTATCCGCCAAACAGAGCCGCGCCGCCCCTTGGCCGGCAGCCGTTTCGCAAGAAACGGCGAGAGGCTGGGCTCGATTGATCAAGAAGATCTATGAAGCGGACCCCCTGTGCTGCCCTCGATGCCACAAGCCCATGAAGATCATCGCTGTGATCACCGACCCCGTGTAGGCCCTCAAGATCCTGCGACACCTCATCAAGAAAGGCACGCCGCCCCCCGGTCTGAATGCCGCATCCTTGAACTGATCTCCCCTTCCCGCCTTCGTATCGCAAGGGGGGAGTCTGTCCCTCGGATCCCCATGCACGGGGGCACCGTCTGCGTCCGGCCACCGCAAGACCCCAAAGTTGCCTATCTCCCCGCGACGACCCTCTTGCCCTACCGCTTGCCCCCATTCCACCTCGCACCACGCCCGGCAACCGTTCGCACAAGGCGCGCGTTCTTGCCGGCAGGAAAAAGCGGAGCCATAGTAACTACTATCAGTTCATTTGACTCCGACGGCCGCGGCCGCATCCTGGCGGCAACGGTTGACCCTGAGTGCCTTCCCGCTTCGACACTTCCATAGAGTGGAGGGCCTTGGTAGAATGGGGCGTGGAGTCAAGATATTCCCCCTCTTTCCGCTTGATAAGTCCTATTTGGAGCGCTTCTGCGCAGCTAATCATATTCGCCGCCTCTCTCTGTTCGGCTCGGAGGCCGCCGGGACGTCAGCACCTCAGAGCGATCTGGATGTCCTCGTAGAGTTCGAGCCGGCGCAGCAACCGGGACTGCTCGGCCTCGCCAGAATGTCTGCGGAGCTTTCCGCGATGATCGGCGGCAGACCCGTCGACCTTCGCACCCCGAAGGATTTGAGCCGCCATTTCCGCGAGGAAATTCTCCGGAAAGCAGAGGTAGTTTTTGCGCGCTGACGATCGCGTTCGTCTGCTTCACATGATCGAGGCCTGCGAATCGGTTCAGCGGTTCATTCAGGGCCGTCGTCGCCTGGATTTCGAAATGGTATACGGAAAGTGGGAGGAGGTGCTGAATCAGTCCCGTCCAAGACCATCGTTGCGTGCGGGCATCGTTACGCTCCAGAGCAATACGAGGATGCCCTTCAAGGAATGATCGGCGATGGAAGAGACGGCAACCTTCTTGCTGAAGTGGGAGTCAGGGCGAAAGGAGCGTCAGCACTCTGACCTCAAAGGCGCACGCCCGAGCCTGGTCCTGCCCCCCGCGGCTGGAAGCAGCGCTTCGACAACATGGATAGAGGTGGACAAGATCAAGCGCGGTGTATACCCTTTTCTTGTGGAAAAGTGGGAGAAAGACCTCGACACAGTGCTTCGTGCCGCTTCAGAAGCGAGCATCGACTTCGGGGAGTGTGTGCCCTTCTAAAGGCCCTTGGATTTGATGAACGCGTTCGCGGAGATCACTACATCTTCAGCAAAACAGGCGTCTCCGAAATCATCAGTCTTCAGCCCAAATCGGGCAAGGCGAAGCCCTACCAGGTGAAGCAGGTCCGTACCCTCATCACCGGGTACCGGCTTCGGAGCTAGTAGTATGATTCGCTACGAAGTCATCATCTATTGGAGCGCTGAGGACCAGTCGTTCATCGACGAGATTCCAGAGCACCCAGGCTGCATGTCGGATGGCGCGACATATCAAGAAACCCTTACAAACGCGGAAACGGCGATCGGAGAATGGATCGAGACTGCGCGTGAACGGGGACGTCCGATTCCTGAGCCCAAAGGACGTCTGGTATATGCATAGGCGCCGACCATAGCTCGCATCGGCCGTGATACGGGAGAGCATTCAGCCCAGCCTGCCGGTTCCGCGAAGCGTACCGCGGTTTTTGACACGGCATCGCCACGGGTGCGCGAACTCGACAGGTAGACCGCCCGGAGCGGGATGCAGAATCCCCTATTGCCGCGGCCGGCCTTCACGGCAGCGGCGAGTCCCGGGGTACCGCCGACCGTCGCGCGCCACTCGCCGGGTCCCGTCCGCAGACGTGCTCGTCCGAACTTCGCACTACCCGGCACGATAGGCGGATACGCCTTCCTACCCCTCGCCGGACTTGTTGCGTTGCGCGCGCCACACCGGTACTATTGGTAATTGGAGGCGTATCGTGATCAATTTGCTGCTGAAAAAACAGGCCGCTATCGCAGCCGCATGCGCGCGCTACAACGTGGCCCGACTGGATGCCTTCGGCTCAGCGCTTCGCCACGATTTCGTCCCCGGAAAGAGCGATATCGACCTGCTCGTCGAGTTGGCACCAATGGAGCCGTACGCCCGTGTCGAAGCCTACTTCGGACTCCTTGCCGAGCTCCGCGCGTTGCTCGAGGGGGACGTCGATCTTGTGATGGTGGGAGCAGTGAAGAACCAATACCTCGCCCGCACTATCGAGCGCACGAAGCAGCCGCTCTATGCCGCGTGATGTACGAGCCTACCTCTCCGATATCGTTGATGCGTGCCGTGCGATCGAAGCCGCCGTTTCAGGTCTCGATTTTGCCGATTATGCCGGGTCGCGGCTTGTCCGCTCTTCGGTCGAACGCGAGTTCATAATCATAGGCGAGGCGGTCGCGGCGCTGTCGCACGCGTCTCCTCGCATCTTTGAGGCGATTTCAAATGCGCGGCGGATCGTCGATTTTCGTAATCAGCTCACTCATGAGTACCCGACCGTCGATGACGCCCTGGTTTGGGCGATCGTCACGAACGACGTTGCCCTGCTGAGGAAGGAGTCTGCGTCCTTGCTGGCGCGACATGGCATCGAGCCTTCCGAACAGTGAGGGATCCTTCGCGGCATCTTCAGCGTGCAAATTCAGGCCTCGCCGCTGCCCGCGGCTGCGGGAGCGTTCTCGTGCCCGTCATCTCTTGACCGGGCGTCCGGAACCGTACATTCGAGGTGGCATGGGTGGCGTGTGGTCGAATCGGGTATGAGATAAAGGATATGAGATAAAATTGGTTAATTGCTGCAAATAGGTGCAAGCCGTGACAAGATGACCGACATCGCGCGAGATTCCGATTGACGCAGTTCCTTGTAGCGACTTACAATAGCTTGTAATGAGTTGCAGAGAGTCTCGCACCTGACCGGTTCAGATTCGTTTTCCTAAACCGTAGGTCAGATGTTCGAGTCATCCCTGGGGCAACATCTGAATCCTTGCAGTGCAAGGCATTGCCAATTCGTAGAAGTTCAATTCGAGTCCCATTGGGCACAGGTAAATTGCGGAAGCTCCAGATCCATCGAGGGCAGGTTTTGCATTCAGGTAGCGGATGACGTCCGCTGCCGCTACCTTCCAGCAACAGGGATTTGCTCGCTGTTCGAGTAATCTCGGCATTGGTAGCGAGTAGCGGCAAATTCGCGTATTGAACAGGATCATTTGGAGACACCAAGATAGCCAAACATGTACAACAGCATTCCCGGATGCTCTCCGTAGCCCTATGCCGTGTCGTGTATATTCTACATCCCGTCGAGCAAACCGCTTCTATGCCTATTTCCGAAGCTGACTGATTATAGAGGCGAAGGAGCGAGCAGTGACCACCTTAAGCTGGAGCGCATCGGATCGCCTGGGAATCATCAAGCCGAGCGTGGATGCCCATGTGCTCGGCATCACCACGGTTGGTGAACTCCTCACAGAATGCGGCGCCGAAAACGTCGTAGCTCCGGCCGAGGTATGCCGTGCCGCCGACCTGCCGGAATCGGAAAGCGAAGCGGCGACCATAGTGACATGGCTGCGCTCCCAGCGGATCACTCGGCTCGGGTTTTCATACCGGCTGAGCCCGCAAGAGGGGGTGGATCTCTTTGCCCGTCTTGTGCGCCAGCTCGAGCGACGCTTCCTTTTCTCCGACCAAGGCGGGCCGCTCCGGGCGCTCTACTTCGCCGGGCTTCCCCCGGCCTGTCTCATGGCCCAGGAGCGGGTTCCGCGGACGAGCGAGACCTTCGATGGAGAGGAGACGCCGCAGGAAACACTCAGCAGGATAGGAATCAGGACTTCGGCAATGCCTCGCGAGTCGGCCCGCGCACTTCAGTACGACACCGACCGCCTGGCGTTCGGAGAGCAGATCGTTCGAAGAATGGACTATCAGGCCATTCTCCCACCAGATCGTAGCGGCTACCTCGGCTACGGCGGGCCAGATGACACTGTGATTGCGCGCCTGCGCCACGCGGGCATGAAGGGACAGCTCCCCCTCTATCGCGCCCACATGGGGCAGTATCTCGCTGACCGCGCGGAAGCGGTGAAGTTGTTTCTCCGTTGGACACGGGAACTGGCGGCCCTCGGTTCTCTGGATGTCCTTTCGATCGGGCCCTCGCAGCTTTCCCAGTCCAACTTCGGGGAAGAGTGGGGCGACAGCACGAACGGCGGCGGGGTCCCACTGAACTCATCCCGGGAGTTCGCCGATGTGTGGCAGGCGGCAAGGCCGATGCTCGTACGCTCGTACGCTGGCACAATGAATCTTGCCACCATGGCGCAGATGAACGAAGAGACAATCCACAACGCATGGCATGCGCTTTCTCTGTGGTGGTTCTGTCGGATGGACAACCGAGGGCCGTACTCGTTGAGGGAAAACCTGGATCAGCAGATCGCCGCTCTGCGGTACATTGCGTCCATCGGGAAACCCTTCGAGCCGAATGTCCCCCACCATTTCGCTTTCCGAGGAGCCGATGATGCGACCTACGTGCTTTCCGGATATATCGCAGCGCGGACGGCAAAAAGGCTGGGCATGCGGTGGTTGATAGCGCAGAACATGAACAATACACCGAAGTATACGTGGGGTGTACAAGATCTCGCCAAATCGCGCGCGCTCCTGCGCCTTCTTCGAACCCTCGAAGACGGCACGTTCTCCGTCATTCTTGAGACGCGGGCCGGGTTGGACTCGCTTTCAGCAGATCCCTTCCGCGCGAAAGCGCAGTTGGCCGCGGTCACAGCCCTCATGGACGATATTGAGCCGCACGATGCCCTGAGCCCGGGCATCATACACGTGGTGAGCTGGTCGGAGGCTACGCGGTTCGCCGATCCGTCTGTCATCACCGAAAGCGTCCAAATCTGCAGGCATGCCCTCGCCGAATACCGCGGTCTGCGCGCGAAAGGCCTCATCGACGATATGACGCAGAGCCCGGAAGTCGAAGCGCGCACAGAGGAACTCCTGGCAGAATGCCGTCCCGTTATTGCGTCAATCGAATCGTCCATCCCTGAACCATGGACTCCCGCGGGGCTCTACCGAATATTCGCCTCCGGATTTCTCCCCGTACCATATCTTTGGGAGTGCCGCGAAGAGTTCCCGGCAGCGGTCAATTGGCGAACCCGTCTCGTTCACGGTGCCGTGCGGCTCGTAGATGAGAGGGGATTACCCATCAGCGTCGCGTGCCGGGTCGAAAGATCGATGGCGAATCTGCACGCAGGGACAGGTGCAGCGTGACAGGTCCAGCGACACCGAAGGCACCGAAGATGAGAACCAGATCAGAGGAAAAGCTGATCGCTCAGCTGCGAGAGGTGCGTGCAAAGGGAAAGGGTGTTTCGTTCAGCGTGCTGGGCGCTGGGCACGGCGGCCTGGCAATGGCGGGCACTCTGGGCATTCTTGGCCATCCGGTGAGGCTGTACAACAGGACTGACGAAAGGCTCGACGGTGTGCGGTGGCATGGAGGGATAAAGGTCGGGGGCGCGATTGAGGGTTTCGGGCCTGTCGTGACGTGTACGTCCAACATCGAGGAGGCCGTGAGTGGGGTCGACGTGATCATGGTCGTAACACCGTCAACGGCCCACCGCTGCCTCGCATCTGCCATGGCTCCGTCGTTGAGCGACGGCCAACTCATCATCTTGAATCCAGGGCGGACTGGCGGCGCGCTGGAGGTTCGGAAAGTCCTTTCCGACGCAGGACGGTCTGTGAAGGTTATCATCGCCGAGACGCAGACTTTTCTCTTCGCCTCACGAGCCCTTTCCCGTTGGGAATCGCACATCTTCCGGGTCAAGAACTCGGTCCCCTTGGCAACGCTCCCGTCCTTTTGGATCCCTGAGGCGCTCGGGATCCTGGCAGGCTCGTTCCCGCAATTCATTGCAGGTACCGACGTTCTTGCGACCAGCCTGGAAAACATCGGCGCGGTCTTTCACCCCGCCCTCACCATCCTTAATGCCGGATGGATAGAAGCGACGCACGGGGATTTTGAGTACTACCTCCAGGGTATTACCCCTTCCATTGCGAAGCTTCTCGAGCGTATCGACACCGAACGTATTGCCGTCGCGTCAGCGCTGGGAATCCGGAGCGTGTCGGCCAGGGAATGGCTGTACCTGAGCTACGACTCGCCAGGCAAGGATCTCTACGAAGCAATCTCAAAGACGGAAAGCTACCGGGGAATCAAGGCACCGCCGGGCATCGACCACCGCTACATCTCGGAGGATGTTCCGATGAGCCTTGTTCCCATCTCCTCGCTCGGCGCAATGCTGGGTGTTCGCACGCCGGCAATCGACATGATCATCGAACTCGGATCGATCCTCCATTCGACGGACTACCGGGTGTCCGGCCGGACAGTAGAGAGTCTTGGCCTTGCAGGCCTCTCCGTCAAACAGATCAGACAAATGGTATCGGGCATGGGGCGCTACCCCGCTCGCCGAGGAGGTTGAAAATGCAGAACGCCTTTTCCGTTGCACAGTCATTCGTTGGATCACTTCCGGTTGGAGTAATCGCCTTGACAGTCCTCGTGGTGGGATGGCTCGCGGCGTATCTCCTGCGGTTTCTGCTTTCAAAGGGCCTGGAACTTGTCAGATTCAACCGGCTCGCTGACAAGATCGGAATCGGGGAGTTCCTCCGCAAGGGACAGGTACGCCATCAGCCCTCTCGGCTCGTCGGATCGTTCGCTTCCTGGACAATCCGGCTGGTGACGCTTTTCCAGATCGCCCGAATACTCGACATCAAGATCGTCAACGCTTTTTCTGACCGGCTGGCGAGCATTGTCCCGGGGCTGCTTGCAGGCATCTTCATCGGAATCGTCGGTCTTCTGCTGGTTTCTTTCCTCGGTAATTTCGTCATGACAGTCGCACGGACGGCAGGATTCCCCCATGCGCCGCTTCTCGCTCGGGTAGTGAAGATCGCGGGCTACATACTCGTGCTGGGCCTCGCTTTGGAGCAGGTTGATCTCAGCCGGTCCATGATCAGCGCGCTTTTCCAGATTCTGTTCGCCGCAATCGTGTTTGGGCTGGCCCTCGCGTTCGGACTCGGCTGCAAGGACCTGGCGCGTGACGCGTCGGTACGGTTTCTCCAGAACCTGAGGGAGAAGCGACGCAACGACGGCCATTCTGATCTGGAGGGATGACAGCGCGCCGGAAGTGGCCTCCCTGCGAATGGGAGGACAGGCATGGCGAGTGTCGGTATCATGTGGCCACGCACCGACACATGGAATGGGGATTGCGCAGCCGGACGCCACGGTGTCCATTACACGTTGAAAGGAGAATGCAATGCAGATTCAAGTCAACACCGACCACAACATCGAAGGCCACGAGACGTTGGCCGTCTGGGTCACGAGCGCCGTTGAGAGCGCTTTGGGCAGACTCGCAGATCACGTGACGCGAGTGGAGGTTCACCTGAGTGATGAAAACAGCAACAAAAAACACGGCAAGGACGAGATACGGTGTCTGATTGAAGCCCGACTTGAACGCCATCAACCCGTCGCAGTCACCCAGCACGATGCCACCGTGCAGCAGGCCGTCAATGGCGCCGCGGTGAAACTGGTCAGACTTCTCGAGAACACCCTCGGGCGGCTGCACGAGCAGCAGAGCCACCGGATTGACCCTTCGCCCTCTGAGACGGATCCCGCAGAGGAGCCATGATCGGACTGCTCGCGCTATCCGTAGCTGTGATTTCTCCGTGCCCACGGAAAAGAGGCGCAGGAACAGTCGTGCGGGCATCCGAGAGATGCCATGAGCCGGGCTGGGTCTGAAGCCTCTTGCATCCCCGAAACGTCGCCTCGCACCCTGGGGGTTCGTGAGGAGCGGCTGACCGAACCGCACTCGCTTCACGGTCTGCGCGTAATAGCCATTCGACAGATGAATCAGCGGTCTGATGACGACATCTGGATGGGAATGTCGATAGAATGGGAGGTGGTGCGGACAAAGCCTTGCAGGCACCACGGAAAGGAGGACATATGGCGCGAAAGAAGGCAACCGCGGAGACACCGAGCGCGCGGCCTTCGCCTGCCCTGCCCGAAAGGGCCAAGGGGAAGAATGGATTCGTGAAGATCGTCGTCGTCATTGCACTTATTGCAGCCGCTTTTGGCGGGGGCTGGCTGTGGGGCGAAATCAGGCTTCGCCAGGCATCCGCATCATGGGGTGCCGAACGGACGAAAATGAAGGCGACAGTCACCGAGACCACGCAGGCCCTTTCTGATCTCACATCCGTCCGAAAGCTTTGGGAAATCGACGGGCGAATCTCGGAAATCCTGGCGGACCTCGCGGACAACAATTTCGGTCTTGCTCGCGACACGGCTACCGAAGCGCGCCGGACACTCGAATCTCTTACGCCGTCCCTCCCGGCGGGGATGGCCACAGCCCTGGCTCCCCTCGCGGGCATTCTGAAAACGGTTCAGGACGACGCCGCATTGCTCAGCCTCGACGCAAAAAGCAGGGCTCGAGACGCGCGCGCCCTCATCCGGGTAGCCCTCAGCGTGGCGGCAACTCCGGCATCCACCCCATCATCTTCAGAAAAGGCGGAGCCGGGGGGGCCGTAGCCTCTACGATCCGATGCCCTATCTGACCAGGGTCCAGAATGGATGGAGGGAACGCGCAATGAATCTGAGACGCGCATTGAGGGTCGCCTCGCTCAGAGTGCAGGGAGTGTCGGTGACCGCGCTCGTGGGAGCGAGCGGCAGCGGGAAGAGCTTTCGCGCCGGGCTCATTGCGAAACGCCGCAGTTTTCGCATCCTCATCGACGATGGCATGATCATTCGTGAGTCCACAATCCTGACCGGGCAGTGGTCAAAGAAGGAACACTATCTGCAGGCTGCCGTTCGGCGAGCGCTCTTCGAAGAGCGCGGCCAGGCAGTGGAAGCACGCGCGATCCTCCGGCGCGAGCACGCCCGGACAATCCTCATCGTCGGCACCTCCCCACGCATGGTGAGAAGAATCTGCCGCACCTTGTGGCTCCCCGCTCCCGCGAAGGTCATCCGTATAGAAGATATCACGCAGCCAATCGAGATCAGAAAGGCGGTCCGTCGACGCCATGACCGACATGCCCACTCTTCCCCGGNNTGGCACCGGGGCTGTCCCCGGTTCCCACGAGAATCGTGCCGCCAGCAGCGGGCAACCGGGGTGGGGTGATAGTCACTGAACAGGCCCTCGCGCTCATGGCTCTTCACTGCCTCGATGAATATGCTCCGGGGACCACGATCACCAAGCTGATCGCTCGCGAGAGCGCGGGGATGTACGTCATTTCCCTGCACGTGCGTCCCCCGCGTGAAACTGATGCCGGGTCGCTTCATGCGCTGCGCGATTCCCTCCTCCACGCGCTCGAACGGCAGGCGGGGCTCATCATCCGTAGGTTGGACATAATCGTCGACTCGGTCGGTTCCACCCCATAGGGTACCGCTTTCGGACAGCGGGATCTTGTCCCAAATCTTCGACCCGCGATTCATACGATTCACGACAGCGAAAGGCGGGGCGCTGCACGCAGTATATGCCTTGGAGACCGGCTGAGATCGGTCCCAGGAAGGAAGGCGTCGAATGACCCAATTCTATCTTCTCTCTGTGCTGGCCAATCTGGTAGCCGGACTCACCCTTGCGGGAGACTACCTCGGCGGAAGGTTCAAGTTCCTCGCCAGTTTCAAGAGTCTGCGCGAAACCAGGTCCGGACAGCTTGCCGTGGGGCTCATCGCACTTGGGGTGGGGGTGATAACTGTATTCGTACGCGCGCCAGGGGACTACGTTCCCGTGGTGGGAGATCTGCTGCCGTCGCTGGCCGGCATGGCCATGGGACTCGCACTCTTGGTCGAGGCTTTCCGACAGAAGGTGGAAGACCGCGGGCCACAGGGAACGCTCATTTCACGCGCCGTCCTAACGTACAGGGTCCCCGCGGGCATTGCAGGTGTCGCAGTGGCCCTCGCACATTTTCTTTTCCCCGCGGCCGTCATCCTGTAGCACCTGTGACGTACTACCGGGGCAAGGTGGACGGGACGGTTGGGAGCTCATGGACCGTCGTAGAAGTTCGACATGAAGATAGTAAGACATCTGATTCATGCGGGGCCGACGCGTCTCTATTCTTGTCAGATGATGGCTGTCGACAAAGCAGAGTACGCAGTCGAGCGGAATGGAGTGACCGTGGAACAGGCGATTGCCAGGTGTGCGGAACAGATCCTCAAGATGCTTGTCGAGAGGGGGGAAGTGAACGTACTGCTTCTCTCCGAGCGGCTCGGAGAGAGGAGCGTCATCACCTACCAGGCGCTGGGGTGGCTCGCCTGCGAAAAGAGAGTCCACTATGAGGCACGGGAAAACCAAGTGTACGTGTCAGCACCCCGCCCATAGTCAGATGTGTAAGCCGCATAGCGCGGCAAGGAGGAACCTGTGAAAAAGAGTCTTGTTATTCCGGCCGTCGCGATCCTCGCGGTTGCAATAGGCCTTGCAGGATGCGTGACTGCAAAGCCCTCACTCATCGCGCCCGCGGAGAGCGCAATCCGCGTTGAAGAGTCTGGCTTCGCGCCGCAGGGAGGCGCAGAGCATGCCTCTCTAGTACTTGAAATGATGTTCGGCAATCCGGAGACGATCAAATCGTGGACGGTGAGCATCCTGAGCGCCGGCTCAGCTGTGAGAAGCTGGACCGGTACGTCGCAATATGTGCCTGCGTCGCTCAGCTGGAATGGAACAGACGACAACGGATCAGACGTCCCGGAAGGAACCTACACGGCAAGGCTTTCCATCGAATATGAGAAGACGTATCAGCCTGTCAACGCGGAAAGCACGAGCTTTGTGGTTGACAGGACCCCGCCGACCGGCACGGTTGCCCTCAACCCAACTCAATTCGTGCCATCGGATCAGGGTGTGACGGGACCCATGACTCTCACGATAAACGCGGACTCGAAGATGGCGGCGTTGTCAAGCTGGACCCTTGACGTCTTCGACATTGCCGGTGGCCTCGTGAAGAGCTTCAGCGGTGAGTGGCCGACCAACACCGCAACCTGGGATGGCTCGTCGTTGAACGGCGGATTCGTCGCTCCTGCCATGACCTACAAGGCTGTGGCCACGGTACGCGACGAGTTCGGCCTTTCTTCGGACCTGAAGGTGGACGTGCCGGTGGCGGAGATCCCCTTGGCCACGGAGAAAGACCTTGTCCAGGTGCGGGCTGCCGGATTTTCCCCAGCGAGCACCACTTTGCCCAAGACAATCGATATTGTACCTACAATCGGAAATGTGGATGCGCTCAAAGCATGGAAGGTCTCAATTGTCCACAAGGATGCGGGAGTTCAGCGGACGTGGAGCGGGGATGCCAACAACATGCCGAAGACCCTTTCTTGGGATGGTAGAGTTGCGAGCGGAATCCTCGCACCGGAAGGTTCCTATTCTGCAACGCTTTCCATCGACTATGGGAAATCTTTCCAGCCGGTCCTGGTTCGGAGCGGTTCATTCATCCTCGACATCACCCCTCCCAGCGGAAACGTCTCCGCGAACCCGGCGAAGCTCGCTGCTGATGGAAAGGGCGGAATTCAGCCCGTTACATTCACGCTCTATGGAAACGCAACCGCCGCGCCGCTTGAGAGCTGGACGCTGAGCGTTCTGGATTCAAGCGGAAAGCCGGCGGCGAGCTACCGTGGCAATTGGCCGCCGTCGGCCGCAGTGTGGGACGGGTCCCTGGCCAGCGGAGGGAATGCTGATCCGACAAAGACATTTACCTACGTGGCTCAGCTCAGAGACGTTTTTGGAAATGTCGGAGAAGCTCGTGGCTCGCTGGCAACGGGTGAGTTGCCCGCGGTCCAGGGAGTCGTGGCAGTGACGCCCAAAGCGCCCGGCTTCTCTCCGAATGGAGATCAAGTCGCCGACGCCATGTCGCTGTCGATCGCCTATGGACAGCCGTCAGCGGTCAGCGCATGGAAGCTGGCAATTGCCAGCGACACCTCGCGCATCGTCAGAACATATACCGGAGATGGGAAGGATATGCCTACGCTCCTGAACTGGGACGGGAAGACAGATCAGGGAGCAGTTGCAGCCGATGGAAGCTACACGGCCTCGTTGACCGTGAGCTACGGCACCGTCTTCTTCCCTGCCTCGTCAACCAGCTCGCCATTCCTTCTCGTGACGGCAGCTCCCACCGGGGCGATCAGTCTCTCGGATCCGCTGTTCTCGCCCATCGAGGGCTCGAACACGATCACCCTGATGATCAACGCCAGCTCCAAGAACGCTGCCATCGACAGCTGGAGCATGGATGTCAAGGACCCGGGGGGGAATATATTCCGCAGCTTCTCGGGAAAGTGGCCGCAGAACAGCGTCACCTGGGACGGACGCGGCGTGAAGGGCGATCTCGTGCAGTCAGCCGAGGATTACCAGGTCATGGCACGAGTACGTGACCAGTTCGGCAACACGGCCCTTTTGAAAACCATGATGCCCGTGGACATCCTCATGGAGAAGTTGGCGACGGGATATCGCATCCTCGCATCGCGTATCTTCTTCCAGTCGTTCACGGCCGACTACGTCGACGTGGCGTCTGACCTTGCACAGCAGAACGCGGCGCGTCTGGATGCCCTGGCCCAGAAGCTATCAAAGTTCCCCGACTACAAGATCAGGATCGTCGGCCACGCCGTCATGATCTACTGGGACAACCCCATACTCGGCAAGGCGGAGCAGAAAGATGTGCTCATCCCGCTCTCCAAGGCACGGGCCGACGCAGTCATGAAAGCGCTCGTTGAGCGCGGACTGGATCCGTCACGGTTCACCACGGAGGGGGTTGGAGCTTCAGACCAACTTGTGCCCGACAGCGACCTACAGAACCGATGGCAGAATCGAAGGGTCGCCCTGTTCCTCGAAAAGCAGTAGCCTATCGCATTCATTCGTGATGCCGTCCTCGGCCCNNCCTCGGCCACCCGTTGCCGGGGACGGTTCTTTTATCAGATCGCCGATCAGGAGAGCATATGGATTCTAAGCGACTGGATCCGAAGACGTTGTATCGCTACGACGCGCCCTCCAATCGGTACCATATCGACATAGCCATTGCCTACTACCGCGACATGTACAACGAATGGGATTTTGCACCATTTCGGAACAGAGACCTTGAAAGAACCCTCATGGAGTACCTCGAGGAATGTTCGCGTGAAATCCCCATGAAAGCCGGGATCGAGATCACGTTTTTCATGCCGCGCGAGATCCATGATCCGAGCAAGGAGGAGCGCAGCGTTGCAGGCCTCAAGAACTATTTCCGCTACGAACTGCTCAAGGCACTCGGACGACGGCGGCGCCACTACCGCAACTTCGCGCTGTACCTTTTATTCGGCATAGCTTTCATTTCAGGAGCCTTCCTGGTGAAGACATTTCTGCATGGGCCATTCCCGGCAAATGTGCTGCCTGAAGGTCTCCACATCGGCGGGTGGGTCCTGTTCTGGGAGGCTTTCACCATTGCCTTCTTTCGCAACCGTGACGCGAGCGAGCGCATACGACACCTCAGACGCTTTTCACACGCGCGAATCGATTACGTCTACAAAGACCCGTCCCAGCTGGCGAAAGGGTTCTGAGCGGCAGATGCCACTAGCCGCTCCGGCCTTGCTTTGCCTGATCAGCAAGGATATTATGTTGGAGTGCGACTACATCTCGCCGGTGCTATCGGGCTCTCCCTTCTCATGTGTGCATGCGCCACCCCCATCTACCAAAGCCCCAATTCTGCAAGAGGCACTCACCCCGAGTCTGTCGAGGCCGTAAAAGCTGCAATTGGAGTTCATAATGCCGCAACGGTGAAGATCACGCGTGAAAGGACCGCGCTTCGAGGTGGCTTGGTGGCCTATCTCACCCTTGACGGCAATCCGCTCGCGGAACTCGGGCCCGGTGAGCAGGTAAGGTTTCCATTGCTTCCTGGCGAGTATCTTTTCGCTGTTCGGGGAATCCGCTACTTGGGAGCCCGGGATGCTAAGAGCACCAGCGAAATTCGGGTCAGGCTTGAGGCACGTTTGACATATGAGCTTCTCATCTACGCAACACTCGACAACGGGCTACAAATCATGGTAGCCGGCCGCTGACCGCAGAGGCGCGATGACCCCAGAAAAGAGACATTTTCAACCTGCGATGTCACATAGCACGTGCGGAGCAGCCGTGATACGATCGGCATTGGAGGAGGTTCCAGCTGTGGAGAAAATACGCATCGCTCCGGGGCTTCAGTGGGTATCGATTCCAGAAGCTGGGCTCTACATCCAATGTGGGTGCCCTGCCGATAGCTGCAAACATCTCATGAAACGGGGACTCATCGGGAGCGTGGAAAGGGACGGCATCAGGTTCGAGACAGGCCCCAACGCCATCCTTCTTTCTGATGTCCCGATCCAGAATGGAAATCTCGCCAACCTGGCCGAGTTTCCCGTGCTGCAAATGCTCTATCGGCAGGGTATGATCATTCCTGGCCACCCAAACAACACCGGGCAAAAGCCTCTCCTTCTCGGTACTGAAGAACAGCTGCAACTGCAGAGTGAGTACATCTTTCGGGGTAACTACGGCCTAACTAGCATTGAGGAATTGATGGAAGCCGGAGTTCCGGATTCTCTTGCCCGGGAAATGATGAGCATCAAGCGCACGTTTGCATTCGGCCGCATCAGGATGACCGATGAGCTTCTCGATCTGCGCGTCATTGACGATGGTGAGCTGGAAATCCGGCCCGGCGTATTCGTCAAGAGAACCAGTTTCAATATCTATGAATTCAGCGCCGGCGGCAAATCAATCGAGGTTGATCTTTCGGTCGAAGCCGCAGAAGAGTTCGAGCCGCCCTATTCGCTCGGTTTCCACAGGGTGAGCCGGGAGTACTTCTCCATTATCCATACCGGCGACGGCGACGGCTGGAACATGTCCCAGCCTTGCATGGGGAGCCTTGTCTGCTTTCAGGAAAGGCTATACCTCATCGATGCAGGGCCCTACATCGTGAATGCACTTGTCGCGCTCGGCATCAGCGTTACCGATCTCGAGGGTGTGTTCCAGACGCATTCGCATGACGATCATTTCGCCGGTCTCACCTCATTGATTCGGCTGGACCGCCGTCTGAAATACTTTGCCGCTCCGTATGTTCGAGCGAGCGTTGAGAAAAAGCTCTCCGCCTTGATGGGTATGAGAACTGGCGAGTTCTCTCAGTATTTTGAGGTCGTCGACTTGGTTCCGGAGTCTTGGAACGACGAGCGTGGACTCGAAGTCATGCCGGTCTACTCTCCTCACCCTGTTGAGACTACGGTATTCTTTTTCCGTGCGCCTTGGAACGGAGGTTACAGGACATACGCCCACCTTGCGGATATCATCGACTTCAAGGTCCTTCGTGGGTTCCAGAAGAATGACGAAACTGCAGACGGAATAAGCGATTCTCTTCGCACATCCTACACGAAACGGCTTCTGGAGCCGGTTGACGTCAAAAAGATCGATGCCGGCGGTGGAATGATTCATGGAAACGCATTGGATTTCAAAGACGATCCTTCTGGGAGCATTTTCATCAGTCACAAATCATCAGCGCTCACTCAAGAGGAAAAGCAGATCGGCTCGAGTGCGACGTTCGGGTCCACCGAAGTGCTCATCCCTGCCATCCGCGACCCGCACGCTTTCCGGGCAGCCAGTCGCCACCTGCGCGAGTATTTTCCCGATAGCAGCGAGCACGAGCTTGCGCAACTCGCGAACTGTGATATCTCAAGCTTTAACGCCGGATCAATCATCGTGAAGCAGGGATCCCGGGTCGACAATCTCTACCTGGTGCTCGATGGCGTCTGCGAGCTCATGGATTCAGAAGGCAAGGCCACATTTTCTCTTTCCGGTGGAGCTCTCATCGGAGAGCTGGCCGGCCTTGAAGGTACACCGGCCCCGGCAACGGTCCGCGCCGCGAGCTTCATGACGGCGCTGCGGATTCCCACAGCGATGTACGAGCACTTCGTCCGCAAGAATAGCCTTCACGATATCATACTCCTCGCGAGCGAAAATCGCCGTTCTATTCAGCGCACGAGGCTTTTCGGAGACATGGTTTCATTTTCGGTCCTGAACCGGATCGCCCAGTCGATGCAGCGCAGGACGGCCATAGCTGGGGAGTCCGTGCGTGTCGCCGGGACATCGGAGCTTGCCATGCTGGAACAGGGCTCGGTTTCCCTCTCGTGGGGAGGCGTTCCCATGGCCACGCTGAAGCCGGGTGGCTTCTGGGGAGAGGTAACGGTCTTGCATCAGGCCCCTGGATTGTTCGAGGCACGTGCCGATCTTCCGAGCACCTACTTCCTGATCCCCGGCGAGGCAATAGAGAATATACCCATCGTGCGGTGGAGGTTGACCGAGGAGTTCCGAAAGAGGCTTGCCTGGTTCCGTACGGCGGTCCGCGTGGCCTGGAACGACGAGTTCGCCTTTGGTGAGTCGGGAGTCGATGAGCAGCGGCGGCTGTTCTTCCGGGGTGTCCGCGAATACATAGCTCTCCGTGGTGAAGCCAAGGATGATCACGCGCACCGCATTCACGATCTGATCGAAGCAGCGCGTCGGCTGTTCCAGCAGGAGGAGCTATTCCTCCAATCATCCGCCTATCCGGGCCTCGAGCAGCATCGCACTGACCACGTGAGGATGCTTGCTCAGCTATCGAGCGTCGCTGCGTCGCCTGAGGGACTCAGGGAATCCCGGCACGAAACCATCGGCGACTTCCTGAAAGAATGGCTTTTCAGCCATACCATGATCGAGGACAGAAAGGTGAAGCCGTTCATCGCGGAACGCGGTGGGCGGGGGAACGCCAAATCGATGTAGGAGGCGTATGCTGCGCATCGCAATCTGTGATGATCACCCGATCGTGCGCGAGGGACTACGGGGAATCCTGTCCCGACACTCGGACATCGATGTGGTTATGGATGTCGGCACAGCTGCGGATCTGCTCCGCGAGATCGAGGGACAACGTGTCGACGTCATCGTTCTCGACATCGGCCTGCCGGACATGAATGGGCTGGAGGTCATGAAAAACCTTCACGCGGCAGGGCATCGCGCCGGCATCCTGCTGCTCAGCATGCATCCGGAGGAGCATTATGCGGTTCGTGCGCTCAAGGCGGGTGCATCCGGGTATCTGCAGAAGGAAAGCGCGCCGGAAGAGCTCGAGGCAGCCGTGCGTCGAATAGCCCAGGGGAAAAAGTATGTTACGGCGTCCCTGGCCGAGCGGCTCGCCGTCGACATTGACGACAGAAGCGCGCAATTACCCCACGAAATCCTGTCCGACAGGGAGTACCAGGTGCTCTGCCTGCTCGCCTCGGGCAAGGGAATCAAGCAGATTGCCGGAGAATTGTCCCTCAGCCCTCCGACTGTTGCCACCTACCGGGCCCGGGTGCTCGAGAAGCTGAACCTTTCCTCCACGGTGGACCTCGTACGCTACGCGCTGGAGCACGGGCTGGTGCAATAAAGATAGCTGGTTGAGTCTGCTTCTCCACCTCGTGTCGCCTCTCTCCGGTGTGGCGGTCGGCGGATTTTTTTTGCGACTGGAAAAGCTACAGTATCCTCGGCCGAAGCTCGCGTAGATGCCGACACAGGTGATTAAGCCGGGCCGTGCAATCGAAATTCTACAAAGAATGCACCTCGCGAATGACTGCCCCCCCAACCGTCAACAGCTACTATGGAATCGAATGGGACGCTGGTTGCTGCCGAAGGGGGCGACATGATACGGATCCGCCGAATACACAGCACCTTCCTTGGGGCATGAGAGAGTCATCGTCGAGCATGCGCAGGAGATCGGTGGATCAGGAAAGAACCGACCGCTGTCGGAAGGAGCAGAACGATGTTCAGAAGCGTGAAGGACCTCCGACACACGGCAGTGAACGCCACTGACGGCCGCATCGGGTTCGTCGAGCAGGCGTTCTTCGATGACGAGAAATGGACGATCCGATACCTCGTCGTCGACACCGATCAGGATTCAGGCGACCGTCAGGTACTCATCTCGCCGATGGCCGTCACCTCCTCTGACCCCGAGGCCACGGGGACCATCAACGTTCGCCTCACGCGGCGCCAGGTTGCAGACAGCCCTGACATCGACACGGAGCAGCCGGTCTCCCGTCAGAAGGAACTGGAGCACAATCGGTACTTCGTCCTCCCCATGTACTGGGGAGGCACGGGACTGTGGGGTTCTCACGGAATGCCAGCAGAGCTTGCAATGCTGCCAGCCGAACCACCCACCGCCTTGCAGGAGCCTGCGGACTTGCACCTTCGAAGCTCGAGGGAAGTCATAGGCTACCGCGTTCGCGCGAATGGCGTCCGGATCGGGCACATCGAGGATTTCCTTTACGACGACGCCTCGTGGCGAATCCGATATATTGAGGTTGACACAAGGAACTGGATCGGCGGCCGCCACGTGCTTGTCCCGCCCAAATGGGCGCAGTCGGTGAGCTGGGACCAGCGATCGATCCTCTTCGACCTGCCTGTAGAGGCGGTCCGTACGGCTCCGGAGTATCTGTCGCCGCAGAATCTGACACCGGAGTTCGAGAAGCGAATGCGCTCTCACTACGCCCGGGTGATCGAATAGCGAGCTCGGAGGTCTGCTAGAAGGTTGAGGAGGACATATGAATATCCCGCGCACCATTTCCCTCACACTGGTATGCGCTCTATTCTGCGCCGCTGTTCCCGCATTCCCGCAGAACGAAATTCTCGGGTTCTCGTCGCCCTCGCTCCTCTCTGTGGGTCCGAATGCCTCAAGCGTTGCCTCCCCCCAGGCGGATGCGGTCAACCCAGCGGCCTCGGGAGGGTCCCAGCGCACAACGGTTGACCTGAACTACATCGCTCTCATCGGCTTTGGTGGGTCAGCAGGATGGGGGAGCGCGCTGAACGGCGGCTTTGCGTACCCAACGCCCGTCGGCGTGTTCACGGGGAGCGCGCACATTCTGTCCGCGGCGTTCCCGACACTCAACTTCGGCACCTTCGGCTCCCTGAATCTTTCCGTCGCCAAGGACCTGTTTCCCGACCTGTACGTGGGGGCCGGCCTGGGGTTCCAGATCGGCGCCACGGACTGGGGTCTCGCCTTGGACCTCGGCTTTGTCCACGCCCCTGGCGACCTCGGCTTTCTGAAGGATTTCCGCTGGGGTATCGCCTACAGGGGGCTGGGCAAGGGGTACCCGTCGGTGTCAGCTTCCGCAGCCGGCGTGGGGACCGTCCCCCCCGTATTCACGCCCGACATCGGGGCGAGCTTCACCCTCGTGAAAACCCTGCCTTTCAGCTTGTCCCTGTATCCAGACCTTGCCCTGCCGTCCACGATCAAGGACATGCGTCTCAGCCTTGGACTACGCATACTACTCTTCCAGATCGTCACCATCGACGGTTCTTACACCTACGACCTCGCGGACGGACTCCTGGGCAAGGCTCCCGCGGTGCCCCTGGCCTTTGGAGTCTCCGTGAACTTGAAGCCGCTTGTATCCCCAAAGACAGGGGACCTCGTCATGACGGCGTCGGCGGCGCCGTTGCAGGACGGTGTGGTTGCGGCGGGCCTTGGCGTGAACATGGCATTCGGCCCACTGGATACGAACCCGCCGCTTATAAAGTCGGACTTTTCGAACCCGGCTTACATCTCCCCAGGAACCGCCAGCAGCCAGGGCGACCTCGTTCTGCCCTTCACCATAGCCGATGAGCGTTACATCAAGGGGTACCGGCTCGTCATCACCGACGCGCTGGGAAAGGCCGTGCGATCCATGCAGGCGGTGGACAATGGACCTGCGAGCACGGGCTTCCAGAACTTCATTGACCGATTCGGTGCAGTGAAAAAAAACATAAACATGCCGCCCTCCCTCTCGTGGGACGGAAAGGACGACTCCGGTGCAGTGGTCCCCAATGGCTCATACACCTACGCCTTGGAGGCTTGGGATGACAACGGCAACACGGCACGCACCGACCCGGGGACCGTCACCGTTGACACGGCAGCTCCCGTGGTAACAGTGAACGCTCCGTACGTGGAGTTTTCTCCGAGCGGGGAGAGCACAAAGGGGGCCCTGGTCATACAGCAGAGCGGATCCGTCGAGGACCTGTGGGTGGGGACTATCCGCGATGCAACCGGTCGGGAGGTGCGTCAGTTCCGTTGGAATGCTGAATCGCCCAAGACTTTCCAGTGGCTCGGCAAGGATGCATCCGGGAAGATCGTTGCGGATGGAACCTACAGTTACGTCGTGACCAGCACGGACCGGGCCGGGAACACGAGCGCAACCACCCTGGAAGCGATCGTGGTCAACACCCAGGCGACCCCAGTGTCCCTTTCCAGCGATCTCTCCGCTTTCTCTCCGAATGGGGACGGCATCATGGATACCCTGGTGCTGATTCCTGAAGTCAAAGTGCGGGATGGAATTGTCAAGTGGACGCTCACCGTACGCGACCAGGAGAGCGCGGTGCGCAGGACCTTCACGAGAGAGGGGACGGTTCCGTCATCGGTCACGTTCGACGGCAAGGGGGATGACCGGTCCATCCTCCCGGAGGGCATGTACCGCGGCTCGCTCAATGTCCTCTATGGCAACGGCCGCACACCCAACACCGATTCTCCGCCTTTTCTGCTCCGGACCACGCCTCCGTCGGCCACCGTGTCAGCCTCGTATAAGGAGTTTTCCCCGGACGGCGTGGGAACAAAGACGATCCTTCCGGTTGAGCAGTCCGGCTCCCCGGAGCAGCTCTGGACGGGAACCTTCCGCACGGCCGTCGGCCAGGTGGTGAAGAGCATGAGCTGGGACGAGGGCGCCCCCGGTAGTTTCTCCTGGGATGGGAGAGACGACGCGGGCACGCTCGTCCCCGACGGAATCTATTCCTATCGCCTGACGAGCACGGACCCGGCAGGGAACAGCGGCTCGGCCTCCATTGATCGCATCGTTGTGAACACTCTTGCCTCACCGGCCGCGGTCTCCCTCGCGGAGACAGCGTTCTCACCGAACGGGGACGGGGTCAAGGACGTGTTGCGCCTTGGCCTCAAGGTGCCCGTGACCGCTGGCGTCGAAACGTGGAACCTCACCGTCACCGACCTTACCGGCCAGGCGGTGCGCAGATTCTCCGGGACTGCCTCTCTCCCGGCGGCCATCGACTTCGACGGGAAGGACGACGTCGGGACCCCGGTTCCGGAGGGTTCCTACTCGGCGGCGCTCTCCATCACCTACGCCAACGGCCACCACCCCTCGGCGGTGTCTCCTCCCTTTGTCCTCGACGTGACGGGGCCAACCGTCTCAGCGAGCACGGATTATACCGTGTTTTCCCCAGGAGGAACCCGCGGCAGCATCACTTTCACACAGTCGGGTGCCAAAGACGCCGCATGGGCGGGGTCGGTCCAGAACGCATCAGGCAAAGAGGTATTCACCTCGGCGTGGAAGGACGTACCGGCGCATACCTTCGTCTTCGACGGCCGCGGTGCTGATGGCAAGACACTCCCCGATGGCGCGTACACCTACCTGCTGGTAGGCACCGACCGCGCGGGGAACGTCGGCCGCACCGGGCCTCTGGAATTCGAGATCGACACAACGAAAGCGACCCTCTCCGTCAGCACGGACCTGGCTTGGCTTTCGCCGAATGGGGACGGCGTGAAAGACGCCATCAGCATCATACCTTCCCGAGTCCCCGATGGGGTTGTCACTTTCGAGCTACGCGTGTCCAACGACAAGGGCATCGTGGTCCGCCGCATGACGGGCAAGGACGCCGCGCCGGTCGAGTTCGCTTGGGACGGGATGGACGACAGCCGCCTGAAGGTCCCGGACGGCCGGTATACCGCGGAGCTGGAGATCCTCTTCCGCAACGGCGACAGGCCGGTCGTAGGGACCAATCCATTCTTCGTCGACACGGTTGCGCCGAGCATAGTTGTAGCCGTAGACGTGCTCCTGTTTTCCCCATCGGAAGGCTCGAGCCTCACCGCGATCGCGGTTCGACAGTCATCAAGCGAAGAGGATGAGTGGCGGGGTGCTGTCATGGACTCCGCCGGCCAATCGGTGCGCGGCTACAGTTGGAGCGGTAGAGCGCTCGACTTCCTGTGGGATGGAAAGGATGACAATGGCAACATTGTCCCCGACGGATCGTATCGTTATGGAGTGTCCTCCGTCGACAGAGCGGGCAACCGCACGGTACGAGCTCTGGACGGGATTCGAGTGGACACGCGGCCTACACCGATTTCCGTCAAGGCGGCCTCCGACGGGTTCTCGCCCAACGGCGACGGCTTCCGCGACACAATGGGGTTCAATCTTTCCGCAGGCCTGAAGGAAGGGGTCACTTCGTGGAAGCTCTCCATGATAGCGACCTTAGGGGGAGTCCTGAAGACCTTCGGCGGCACGGGGAGTATTCCCGAAACCGTCGCTTGGGACGGAAAAACAGAATCTGGAAAGGTCGTGGAGGGAACCTGGTCGGCGCTACTTGAGGTGAGCTATGAAAAGGGCAACAGGCCAGTTGCCAGGACCGCCCCATTCCTCCTGTCCGTAACCCCGCCCAAGCTCAACTTTGACGCCGGCCCCCTCCCCTTCTCACCGGACGGGGATGGATACAATGACCTCCTCGCCTTCTCACTGAAGGCACAAGGGGCGAGCCCTGTTACCGCGTGGAGCATCCTGGTGTTGGACCCGGAGAACCACTTCTTCAACAGTTTCTCAGGCACGGGAGCGCCGGCGGGAGCCATGACATGGGACGGGCTCTCAGCGAACGGTGAGCTCGTGGAGTCGGCGCAGGACTATACCTTTTTGGTCACCGTCAAGGATGCCCTGGGCAACACGGCGACGCTGAGCAGGCCGGTCCCGGTCGACGTCCTTGTGTTCCGCGACGGGGATCGACTGAAAGTCCGCATCACGAGCATCACGTTCCAGGCGAATACGGCAGACTACACGAACGTGCCCGCGGACAGGGCGGACAGAAACATACAGACCCTCAAGCGGCTGGCCCAGATATTCACTCGGTACAGCCAGTACGAGATCCGCATTGAAGGGCACGCGGTCATGGTGTATTGGGACAATCCGGCTGAAGGGAAGAAAGAGCAGGACATCGTGCTCATCCCCCTGTCGAAGGACAGGGCTGATGCAATCCGAAGCGCTCTGATCAAGCTCGGCATCGACGGCACGAGGATTACCACTGAAGGGATAGGCGGGGCCCAGCCAATAGTGCCATTCAGCGACCTCGAGAACCGCTGGAAGGACCGCAGGGTGGAATTCATTCTTCTGAGGGAGTAGGTGAGCAGCGGGAGAATAGTCTCAGGCCCGGCGTCGCAGATCGGCACGCCGGGCACTTGATGGCCGAGATTTGCGGGCGCCGTGTCCGGTCTGCTCCTCTACTCTCCCGCGAATATCCGGTGAAACAGGCCCCGCGGGGGCGCGATTCCGAAGAAACCCGAGAGCAAATTGGCCAGCTCTTTCCTGAGTATCCTGTAGGAAAAATACTTGCGCGCCAACTGCCAGTTCTTTTCCACCATTTCTTCCCTGCGCGCCGGATTCCGCAGCAGCTCGGCAACTTCGGCCACTGCCTTCTCGGTGACATACCCGTCAATGGCAACGACATCGAAGCCCTTTGGCTCGATGTCAACGATGAATACCGAATAGCGGTTCACCATGAGGGGTTTGCGGTAATAGACCGCCTCCAGAAATGCATTGCCGAATCCCTCGTAGATACTGGGATAGGTGATGATGTTCGCGTGAGGATACACGTCATGGAGCGAATAGAGCCTTCCACCTTCCTGCACATCCGTATCCCCCACAAGGCGATTGTGGATGAAGTGAAGCGGCACGCCCTGGCGGTGCGCCCAGTCCTTGACCCACTGGGAATAGGATGGTCCTTCATCATCCAGCGTGTGGGAGACCACCAGGCGCGCCGTTGGCAGGTTCAAGAGCTCCACGAGATAGATGGCCTGTTCGATGCCCTTGCGGTACACCACCCGGGTCGGACGGAGGAATATGATGTCGTCCTTCCCGAAGCCCATATCCTTCCTGAACTGCTCGGCGGTCCCGCGGGGGGGAGGAGGCTTTCTGTCGAAATCCATCACGTTGTACACGAGGTGCGCAGCAATGCTCCTCCGGGCGGCGAGATCGGATTGTGCTACCGAGTTGATGACGACGTGACGTATGGAGGGAAGATCGGGCGGAAACGCCATGTTGAGGATGTCCTGGCAGGCGTTCCTGAGAAAGCGGGGCCGCTCCCAGGAAAAATCATGGTGGTGAGCGATGGTGGGGATACCCGTTTCGGCGATCAGCTCGGTGATCGCCATCCCGAGGGGAACATTCATGGGAATGGAGAGCGCGTTCTCCGGTATCAGGATGTCAATTCGAAATTTCTGGACGAACTCGTAGAGCTTGTCCTTCAGCCCGTCCTTCTGCCCATGAAGTGCCTCGGTCACTGAGCGGCTGCGCGTCTGGCCGGAGAAGAGGGCATCGTTGAGTTGCTTTATCGACGGATGGCCGAAGAAGGCCTCGGGGATGAGCATGCTGGCCTCGCGGTCCGTATCCAGCTCGCCGGCAAACCAGAAACAGCGGTGACCGAATTCGTGCAGAACGGATGCCCATTTGCGCGCCTCCAGTGATACCCCGTCCAGTCCCCGGAATCGCGTTGAGACGAAACCGACATTCAGAGATCGGTCCACCATCGCTTCACGTGCCTTCACCTCTCACCCTCCTTGGGGACAATCCGCAGCCATGCTGTCTCGTACGGGGCAAGCGCTATGCCCTCAGAATCCATACGTGCCAGTCTCACCCCCGAGAGGATATCCTGCACGCCGTGCGTTCGGTAGTCGTAGATCTCGTTAAAATCCAGCTGGACGCACTGGGAGGCGCCGGAAACGTTCTGAAGGCAGAGCATCCGCTCCCGTTCATTCGCGGCTGTCCGAACCACCGCAAACACTCCCGGCCCCGCGTCAAGAACGCGCTGGCCCCCCTGCGGATGGAAACAGCCCGAGGAGCCGCGCGCAGCGAGAAGGGTCTTCATCCCGGCGAGAACCCGGGCGCGTCTCGAAAGCACATCGCGCAGCTCACCCTCAAGAGCGGTGCGATCGCATTTCCGACGATTCGTCGCGCGTTTGCTGCCGGAGAGAATCGTGCCCTCAGGCCATCCGGTGGAGCCGAAAAGGCTATGGAAGTAAAGAGCCGGCACGCCTCGCAGGGCCAGCATGATGGCGTGCGCCGCGAGGAACCGCCGGATACTTGTCTCCCGGGCTTCTCCCGTACCCGGGTCCGCCAACACATCCCACAAGCTGATATTCAGCTCGTAGGGGCTCTCCTCGCCCTTGAGGCCCGATGTGTATGAAACGAGACCCCCCCGCTCCCGGGTCCTGTCGATCAGTACCTGGATCTGGGTTTCCGAAAGAAGTCCGCGGGCAGGTCCTACCCCAATGCCGTCGTGCGATGCGAGGAAGTTCAGAAAGCTCGTTCGCGGCGACGGCGTGAGCAGGCTCGCGGCCCACCGGGAAAGCGCCTCGGCGTTGCCGGTGAGCAACGTATACAGCGCGAGAGGAGGGAGGGCGAAATTGTAAACGAGCTGCGCCTCGTTGCTGCCGTCGCCGAAGTAGGAAACATTGTCCTCGTGGGGAACATTCGTCTCGGTGACCAACGCAACGTGCGGCGCCGCCGCATCGAGCACCGCGCGAAACAGGCGTACGAGCTGGTGTGCCTGCGGGAGGTGGATACAAGGCGTCCCGAGCTGTTTCCAGATATAGGCGATCGCATCCAGGCGGATCAGCCCGGCTCCCCGTTGGACATAGAAGAGGAGGGTCTCCACAGTGAAGGCGACGACCTCGGGGTTGGCATAGTTCAGGTCGACCTGGTCGGCGCTGAACGTCGTCCAGACCAGGGCGCGGCCCGACGGGGTGTCGAAAGGAGTAAGAAGGGGAAGGGCGCGAGGCCGAACCACCGGGGAGAGGTCCGTCCCTTCCGGAACGATTATGAAATAATCCCCAAGCCCCGGTACTCCGCGGAGGAAGCCCTGAAACTCCTCGCTGCGCACCGAGACATGGTTGAAGACCGCGTCAAACATCAGCCGAAATCTTCGGTGAAACCTCCCGATGTCATCCCAGGTCCCGTACGCGGGGTCCACGGAGCGGTAGTCGACGACTGAAAATCCGTCGTCCGAAGAGGCGGGATAAAAAGGAAGGATATGCACGCAACTGATGGCTTCCGCGAGATGCGCCTCGCAGAATTCGAAAAGCGATTGCAGGGGCGCTTTCCCCGGCTCACGGACCATGTCGGGATAGGTGATGAGTATGCTGTCGTGCTCGTCGAAACCTTTCGACCGGGCCAAAGGGAGAGCGGAGCGTGCACGATCGATGTCGCTGAGAAGACGCGGAAGGAGTTCTCCCGCGGACTCCGCCCCGAGGAGCCGGGCAAGGATTGCGTTGAGATCGTCGCGACGCTCACGGGCATGTTCATGGCTACGAAGGCCATGCGCATGGGTCATGTATGTCTTCCGTTCATCGTTGATCTCACCTCCCTGCTCCACGATGTCACGTCGATTGCATGAGTCGTGGCGCGTTCGCACCAAGCACAAGAGGCTCCACATCCGCGAAGCTGCCGATGAGGAGGTCGGCACCGCCGCGCACTGCCCTGTGCTCCCCAAGAGTCCGCCGATCGATCGCGGCGAGCGCGGTCATGAACCCACAGCGCGCTGCTGGGACCATGTCGTTGAGCGGATCATTGCCAATAAAGAGAACCTCCCTCTTGCGTATCCCCCGCGCCCGCAGGCGGTTCGCGATGAGACCGAAGAGTCGCTGCGAGGGCTTTGCTTCCCCGTGCTGGAAAGAATACAGGCACAAATCGGGGGAGAACCCCGCCGCTTCGAGGGAGCGTCCAAAGAGGGCGTCGAAAAACAGTGGGGTATAGAACTGCGCATTGGAGACGATCCCGAGCACCACGCCCTGCCGCGCCAGGGCGGCGAGAAGACGACGCGCGCCGGGCATCGGCCATGCGGGACTGTTCGCCAGTTCATACTCCACGATAAGCTCACGCAGATCCTCTGTGAGGGAGTGGGTGACGATTCCGCGCCAGATGGCCTCGATTCGTACTTCGGGATAGTCAATGCCGGTGGCTCGCATCCGTGCTTGGGCGGAGCGAATTGCCGTATCCAGAAGTTCGGCCAGGCGGGGGGGGGTGATCTTGACCTTGCGCCGCAATAGCAGGCGGGCAATCGCCCTCGCCCTGGCGGGAGAGTGACCACGTGCTTTCCGGTGCAGGAGAAGGGTGCCGTACATGTCGAACAGCACGGCCCGCGGTAACCGGGGAAGCGAACCCGACGAGCGGACCCCCGTGGGGAGCGCTCGAAACCGGCGGGATTGCCTTCGGATCAATGCGAGGATTGCCTCGTCCACTCTTCACCTCTGCTCCAGCATCCGGAACCTTTCCGGCCGCAGGAAGGTTTCCAGGAGCGCTGCACGGTCAATCGCCTGGGACACGCTCTGTCGCAGTACGCGCGCATAGATCCCTTCCAGTAGAGCAGCATACGCTGAAGCGCCGAACCGCAAGAGAACGAGTTCCCGATTCCGGGCGATCATTGCCTCATCCGGGGCCCCAAGGCACGTGCGCAAATCCGCGTGTGCTTCTGCGCTCTGAAGGACCTTCTCCCGCTCGGCGCCGCTCTCGTGCACGCGAAGAATGGCCTCGCGCTGCGCCGGTTCGTCGAGGAACGCGAAATCGATCAACCCGTCTTTCGTGATCGCCTTCCAGGCGTGCCGGACTTCGCGCTCATCTATGTTCCTTTCAAAGCTTGTGAAGTAGGCCTTCAAGGCGTTTCCCCACCGTGTCGCCATCGCGCTGGCGTCGAAGGTGGAGAGTTGCACCGGGAGGGAGCCGTAGAGGCTGGGAAAGCGAAGACCAGCCGCCTCGAAGTCCCGGCATACATGGGGGACTCGCCTCCCCAGAACCGCCCGACCCGCCGTGAATGGCTCCAGGAACGCAAAACCGAATCCCTCATTCACGCTGGTCGTCACCGCCGCGTCGGCACCGGCCAGCAGGTCGGAGAGGTCGCGTCCCCGCCCCGCGTCGAATGTGACTTGCAGGTGCCGCGAGAGTGAGAACCCCTTCCAGTCCTCGTAGAGCGCCCGGTCTGCCGCATTGCTCGGGGCAAGCGTCACCACGAGGTCTGCCGGGAGCAGGAGGGAGAGCAGAATGGCCTCCCCAAGGTTCTTCCTTCGGATGGCCCGCACCGGGTACAAAAGGGCGCGCGGTCCGGTCGGTGATGACTCCCGCCCGCGCGGCTCGATCGGGCGGACTTCGTTGAACATGAGGTGCAGCCCCTCCGGGAGGAGGCCCGCATGCAGGAGGGCATCCCTGTCCCTNNGCCACGGAAGGCCGCCCATCCTCGGCCAAGTCATGGATCTGGAGAAAGAGATGTATCCCTTCATCCTGCAAGTGACGAAGGCACGCCAGCAGTCCAGGGTTCTTGTTCAGCGTGGCGTTGTGCACGTGGAGAATATCCGCGTGCCGGCCCCAGGCATCCCTCATAGAGGCGAGGATCCGGCGGGCGTTCGCGCGCGGATCTGAGACTTCCTCTTCGCCCGACGCATAGCCGATGCCCGGTACCACCCTCGTGAGGGGACCGAGATCGTGAGCGAATTCGGGCGGGGGAGCCTCGCCGGAGATGACGAGGCAATCGTTTCCGCGACTCAGGGCCGCGCATTGACTTCGTATGACAGTCGTCACTCCGCCTGGCCGAAGGTGAAAATGCATGAGAGCGATCCGCAGGCCTGTGTTCATGGCACCCATCCGGGCATTCCCGCATTGCCCGCGAAGCGGAGGGGAAAGGTCACGAAGCATGCCGGGGCCCCGTGCGGCTGGGAGCGAGCTATTACACCGACCGTGTGCGTCCCTCCCGATGGAATTTCCTCCGGTACTCCTCAAGCTCGACAATGGGGGGACGTTCCTCCGAGGAGACACGGGTCGCCTCGAGCTGGGGGAGGTTCTCTGCAAGGGAGACCGCGAGGTGTTCTATTCCAATCTCCGCCGGCAGCCCCACCCTCCCGTACTTCGCCATCCGTTGGGAAAAAGTGGCAAGGATGCCGAAGGCCATTCTACCGAGTGAGGTGAGGGGCTGGTTACGGTGGATGCGCGTGTCCATGTTGACTTGCGCAAATGCGTTGATGCCCGCGAGGTGGAAGATATCGATGAGGTGACCTATCTCGACCCCGTACCCGACGGAAAAGGGAAGTCTCTCAAGGAGGCTCCGTCGCCCCGCGTATTCCCCGCTCAAGGGCTGGACGAGGCATGCAAGGTCGGGGTAGTAGAGCGAGAAAAGCGGGCGGACGAGTATTTCCGTGACCCGGCCGCCCCCTGCCGCCACAAGCCCGCCCGCGGCGCGAAACGGCCTCTCATAGAACGCTTTGACATACTCGATCTTCGGATCCCGGAGGAGAGGTCCGAGCAGACCATAGACGAATTTCGGCGCGATATTGCTGATATCGGCGTCGATCCATACGATGAGATCCCCCTCGAGTACAAACAGGCTCTTCCACAGGTTTTCTCCCTTTCCACGATGCGTGCCTAATGATCGAAGGATGTCTTGGGAGGAGTACACGCGGGCGCCGTTCTCCCGCGCGATATCCCGGGTGCGGTCGATCGAGCCGGAGTCGATCACGACGATTTCGTCAAGAAGAGGGTAGCGCTCCATCAGTTCCGTTTTCAGGATGAGAACCTCTTTCCCGATGGTTGCTTCCTCGTTCAGGGTGGGGAATGCAAGAGAGATGCGCAGGCCTTGTTCAATCTTCTGATCGACCAGACGTGCCTTCTCCGAGAAGTCTGTATGGTGGAAGGTGCGGTCACGGAGAAGTTCTTCGCCCTTCATGGCGTTTCCTGGCGCGACACAAGCGCGCACGCCTCGATGAATCCGAGTGCGAGACGGATCCCGCTCTCGAGCGACGGCAACTCGACGTACTCCTCTTCCGTGCCCGTTGTCCCACGGCAGAGCCCGAGCGTTATCGCCGGGATCCCCATGGAGACCGGAACGGCGGCATAGGTCGGCAGGGAGACGGGATGGGACGGGATCCGCAGCTTGTCGTGGACTGCACGAACGATTTCCACGAGCGGCGCGGTCATTTCAGGGTTCCCGGGTGGAACGGTCGAAGCCACTCTCACCTCCACATCCGCTTTCATCTGTTCCGCGGTGCCGTGGATGGTCGCCAGCACGAGCTCTCGTGCCATTTCGAGGGAGGCTGCGTTCGGCGAGAACACCTCCAGATCCAGGATGCCGTCCGAAGCGAACGAGCCGAATCCCGTTCCCGCTTCCAGGCGGGCAATGTTGAGATAGGTGGCGTTCTCGGTGTCCCAGTGCACGCCGTCGAGACGCGTTGCTATGGCGGAGAGAACCGAAATGGCGTTGAGAAGCTTCCCACCGCGCTCCTCGCCGCCGCTCTCCCGCCGCGTCTTGACGGATAGCCTGCACACCCCCAGGGGATGCACCTCGAGTCCACCCTGGCCGAGGCCCCGCAGGCATGCGGCGAAGACAATCCTATCGTTCCATCGCCGGAGGAAATCCTCCAGGGCCGGCGCGCTTCCGTCCTCCGCGTGGAACGTGAAGAGCAGGACGACGTTCCTGTCAAATTGGAGCTCTCTCGCCGCGATGTATTCCGCAAGGACGACGAGAAGCGCCGCGGCCGTTGCCGTTTCGGCGATTCCCCTCCCCAGCATCCGTCCGGATTCGAGCCTCGCAATGCTTTCGAGAGGAGAATAGTCGTCGCAGCGGAGGTCGGCGAAGAGAAGAACATACTCCCCGGTGGCAGAAGCCGCGGGGACCGTGGCCACCACGTTCCCCACAGGATCAATTCCGGCGTCGGCATAGCCGAACTCGACGAGTCGTTGAACTATAAACTCCGCTCGGGACACCTCCTGCTCCGTCGGCGAGGGGATTTCATTCAGCAGGAGAGCGTCCGTTATGAGGCGATTCACATAGTGGGAGGGATCTGCGGCTCCGGATCGCGGCTTGCGCCCCCGGGAACGAGGGAGGCGCGATCTGATGGACACTAGAAATGTACGGATCCATCCCGAGGTTGCTCGGATCATACAGTCCCCCAGCACGCAGCGCGAAATGTCGTGAGCCGCTGCCCGACGCACAGTGTACCATGGATAATCCCGCTGCCAAAGGTTAACTGTTCGGGTAAGGGCGGGGTCGCCCCCTCGACCGAACGGCGTTGGGGAGAGTGGACTCCCCCTCGAGCCCATGACTGACGGGAGAAGCATCGTTCCCCTCGATGATTCGGCAGGGCTGGGGAGTGTTCCACCATCTCGCTGGCTCGACTCGTCAGGGGGACGATGGCGCCTGCGGGTACTGCAGCACCGGATCGTAGTCCCCGCTCCGTGTCTCTCCTGCAAGGCTGGGAATCTCGAGCCGCTGTCCGACTTCTATCAGGTCCGGATTAGAAGGGTCCAGCAGTATCGATTTGTTCGCCTCGTACAGCAGGCGCCATTTCCACGGATTGTTGTACACGAACGGAAAGCCTGCAATGCGCCACAGACAGTCCCGCAGGGGCAGGGTCAGCTGCACGGTGTAGTACCGGGGCAGATCCGGCGGACCGGGCGGTTCTGCCTGTGGGACTGCAACCGGTTTCACTGCCGCTGCAACGACGGTGACCGGGGCGATGTCCTTCAGGGTATCAAGGACGCTCTTTGACAGCTCGATGCTCTGAGGATAGTTCTTGGCGTCCATCTGATCCTTTGCCGAGGCCGCAGCCGCCACAGCCGTGTCATATGCGTCCCTGTAATTCGCATCTGCCTTGATGGACCTTGCATATGCGATTCTCTCATTTGCTTGGTACAGCCAGCCGTTGGCGCGATAGAAGAGGGTCATGGTTGCCACGTATTCGTCTGATTTCGCGAATGAATCTTTTGCCTTCAGCGCAAAGCTGTTCGCCCCATCGTAGTCGCCTGCGTCGAGCGCGGACTGCGATTGACTCAGATAGTCTTTTCCCGCCTTGTAAAACTCGTTGTCCAGCAGGGACTGCGCCGAAGCGATGGAAACGACCCCCAGGAACATAAGCGCTACCGTTATCATGATTCTGAAGGATGTCCGCATGCCTGCCTCCTACTGCCCACTCGTCGTCAGCGTAATCCCCTCGTCCTGAAGGGTCTTCACGGCATCCGCTGCCATTTGCTCAGATGCCGTCCCGTCCTTTTGTGCATCCTGCAGCGACAGCATGGCGGCGTCCTTCTTCTCCTGGGCTGCCGTTGCCACCACGTCGAACTGTTCGCGGGCGGAAGCGAAATCCCGGCTCGCGTTCTCGAGGTCCCCTGCGTTCTTTTCCTGGACCGCTGCCTGATACACGGTGAGCGCCTGTGAGTATCCATCTTTGACCGCAACCGATGCCTTAAGGTCGTCCGCTGCCTTCTTGGATTCGTCCGTCTTTTCCTTGGCATCCGAAAGCAGGAGGGGCGTGCCCTTGGCGATCACGGCCTTGAAAGCGCTGATCGCATTCGTCAACGACGCCTTGGACGAAGCGTTGTCCTGTCCATAGGTCTTCTCACCGGCCTGCAGATCCTTCACCCCGCCAGCGTACGTGTCCGGATCGTAGGTGGAGAGCGCGAAATCGTCGATCCGCTTCTGAAGGTTTTTTGCCTCAGTCAACTCAGCTTCGGGGTCGGGAACCTCCGCGCCGGCAGGCTGGACTGCCGGCGCAGGGGCCTTTGCTGGAGCGGTTGCCTCAGGCGTAGCCACCTGCGGGGGAACCGTTGGAGGCGTCGACGCGCAGGATATCACGAAAACAAGCGCTGCCGCTGGCAGCAGTAAGGCGATTAACTTCTTCATCCGCACTCTCCTTTCTCATCCGTGAGTGGGGACCCCATTCCCGATCCCTGGGGTTGCTCCCGGTCATACGATACGGTCGAAAGCATCGAGGCCGATATCATCGGTTCGACGATCCTTGTGTCAAAGAAACATGACACAGATGCTACCGTCGGACCAGCCCCTACCCCCGGTTCCCCTACAGAGCGCCATGGAAAAGGAGGTTGGTATCGGACTCCTGCTGCACTTGGGGGGGCGTGCCCGCCTGCGGTGCTGATGTGATTGCCCGCCGTGAAAGCGAAGTAACAAAGATTTGCCTTCGCCAATTGATGCGAATGATGACGACGGGCGGGAGAAGGACATGCGTGATTCGGGGCCACTGCCGCACCCCTACCTCAACGTGTTGAATCAGCCAATCGGCGTCGTCAAACACGAAGTCACTGATTCGCCCGCTCCATCCATCACTGGCGCGGAGGCGGTATCCGAGAACTTCATTTGAATTCCTCAAGTGAGGATTTCTCTGTCCCTCGGGCACCATCTGGCCATTCATGATCTCCGCCGCGCAGGCCGGCAGTATGATATTGCTTACAGGTCCACCCGCGGCCCAGTACGGTAGAAAAGCCATCCCCGTCCATGTTTCCCGCTCCTTCTGCAATCCGACAGGCATGTCGGAAGTGATGTCGGGGTGGTGGGCCGCCTGAGCAGATGTAAGGGCGACACGGACTGCCCCATTCACATCATTAATAGAGCCGATCTGCTTTGGTGCGACCAGGATTGGCCGTCGGCCAAGCTTGTCGCGCGTCATGACCACGAAATATCGCAGGGACCAGGCCGTGTCGTCAAACAGGATTCCTTGAACCGTGCCGATATGGCCTTGCGTGCCAACGACCTTGAAGTTCCCAAGGTCTGTTACTCTTCGCTTCATGCGAGGCCTCCTCATCGTCTCGAATCGCCACGCTATCGCGGCTCCTTGTATGGTACGCGATGCGTTGCGGATTACACGTCGACACGAATACCGTTTTACCGTAGAATTCCGCTGACATCGTCCGCAGTCCGCGCGCATGGGGTTTTTCTGCGGGAACCGGAGTCGGCGCGACAACCGTTCTCGTCGCCGTATGAAAAAGGAGGACGACATGAAGATCGGAGAAAGGCTACTTTCAAGGCTGGGACGCATGCGCTACCTGGCTGCGGTAGGTGCGGTGATCCTTGCATTTGTATTGCGTGAGGTGCTCTCCTACCTCGCAGGACCCAATTTTTCCGAGTATGTCGTCTTCTACCCGACCGCGATGATCGTGGCGCTTCTTGCCGGGCTGGGGCCCGGCCTCCTCGCCGTCCTGTCAACCGCGTTCATCCTCACTCTTCTTCGATTCGCGCCCGTGAGAGTACTGCCGTATTCGCCGCAGATGGCCAACCTCGTCAGTTTCACTGCTTTTATCGTTGTTTGCGCATTTCTCACTGTCGTGGCTGAGCTCTATCGACGCAGCCGAGTGAAGGCCGAGGCATATGACAGAGAGCAGGCTCTTCGTGAACGGCAGGAAGCCATTCGCCAGCAGGCCGAGCTTTTGCGCTTGTCTTTCGACGCAATCAGCGTATGGAATTTGGACGGCGGCATCGAAAGCTGGAACCGAGGCGCGGAGGAGCTGTACGGGTTCACCGAAGAACAGGCGCGTGGAAAGAACATCCGTGAGCTGCTGCACACCCGCCACGCTCTGCCGCGGCCGGAGTTCGAGCAAGTCCTACGCGCCCAGGGTCAGTGGGACGGGGAATTGTGGCACAGGACGCGTGCCGGAGCGGAGGTGGTAGTCTCCTCACGGTTACACCTCGGCCAGGGTACCGACGGAGAATTGAGGGTCCTCGAAATAGATCGCGATATCACGGATCAAAAGCGTTTCCAGCAGGAACTTCAACGTGCCCATGACCAACTGGAGGAGAAGGTCCAGCAAAGAACCGCTGATCTCCAGAAGGCCAACCGCAGCCTCCTGATGATCAGTGCATGCGACCAAGCCCTCGTGCAGATGTCGGACGAACAGGAGCTGATCGCCGTGATCTGCCACATCGTGCAGGAAGACGGGGGATACGCACTCGTGTGGGCAGGGCTGACGGACGCAGATGGCAGAGGTGAGTTGCGCTGCGTCGCCTCAGCGGGCGACCGAAGCGGGTACCTCGACACGCTCAAGCAGAGCGATTCCTTGGGATCCCTTGCAGACGGACCAGCGGGCGACGCGGTTCGTGCCGGCAGCCCGGCTATTGTGGATGACATCACCCAAGTCGCCGGGGCGCCCCGATGGAAGGCCGGGGCGCTCGAAAGGGGGTTCCGTGGCGTAGCGGCATTCCCTCTTCTGAGCTCAGCGGGGACTGCCTTCGGTGTCCTGGTCGTCTACTCTGAGCAGGCTGCTTTCGCGGAAAGGCCACGGATCACGCTTCTGGAAGAGCTGGTTAACGACCTCGCCTTCGGCCTGATGGCGCTCCGAGCACGTCAGGAGCGTGATCAGGCCCAGCAGGCTCTCGAGTCGCAGGCACGACAGCTTCGGATTCTGGCCGGCGAGGTGGTGATGTCAGAGCAGCGAGAGCGGAATAGAATTGCCCAGCTGCTCCACGACCATCTGCAACAGCATCTGGCAGCCGCCCTGTACGGCCTCAACGAGCTGAAAAGGGAAAGCGCGGCCGCAGAACGCATGGCGGCGGTTGTCCGGCTCGACGGCATTCTCCGGGAGAGCATCGCCATGTCTCGATCGCTCACTTCAGAGCTCGGTCACCCGGCCATGATGGAACCCGATCTCAGCGTCGGCCTCGAATGGCTTGCATCCTGGATGAAGGAAAAACACGGACTTGATGTGATCATTCACACGAGCGTCCCCGTCATCCTCAATGCCGAGGATGTTCGGATCACGCTGCTCCAGGCGGTCCGTGAGCTTCTTTTCAATGTGGCAAAGCATGCGAAGACGAAAAACGCCGTTATCACTCTCACACGGTCCTCTGATGATCGAATCCTCGTGACGGTCAGCGACGACGGCGTCGGGTTCGACTCCTCCCGCATCGCTCCGCTTCGTGAGTCAGGCGCGGGTGGCATGGGCCTCTTCAGCCTCCGTGAGCGCCTCACGCTGAGCGGAGGAGGTATCGAGGTTTCCAGCTCTTTGGGGAAGGGGAGCCGGGTCACGGTCTGGGTCCCTGCCTCGCCCCATGTCGCGACAACTCCCCCGGTCCCCATGACCATGGTCCCGCCTAAAGTGCGGGGTGATGTCTCCTTGGGTCGGGCGGGTGGAAACAGGATCCGTATTCTCCTCGCCGATGATCATGCTATCGTCAGGGACGGGCTCGTGTTTCAGCTCGCGCAGCAAGCCGACATGGAAGTCGTCGGCGTGGCTTCGAACGGCGAGAGCGCCATTGAGATGGCAGACGCGTTGCGGCCCGACGTCGTGACCATGGACGTCGGGATGCCCGGAATCGGCGGAATCGTGGCTGCGAGACAGATCCATGCGAAGTACCCGGAAATCACGGTGATCGGGGTTTCCATGTACGATGATGCAGCCCACGAAGCCGCCATGCGCGACGCGGGGGCAGTGGCACTCGTTTCGAAGAGCGCCTCTATTGAAATCCTGCTCTCAGCCATTCGTGCGGCCGTGTCATAGAAGTTCGACACAGGCTTCAACAATTCGCTTCTATGCCCCGGACGGCACGTTCGCTACTCTTGCATTGCTGCTGCAACCAAAGGACGGGAGGCGGTCGTAGCGCATAGAAATCTGATCCGGTCCAGGGAGATTCGGCGGCATGCTCCACATCGCGCTCTGTGACGATCATCCCCTCTTTCGGGAAGGCGTGAAGCGTATCCTACTGCGGCAACCGGACTTCCAGGTTGACGAGGATGTCGGAACCGGCGCGGAGCTCCTGGCAGGCGTTGCAGGTCGACACATTGACGTGATCATCCTCGATATCACGCTTCCGGACATGAACGGGTTGGACGTGGTCAAGGCGCTGCAGACTGCAGGCTGCCAAGCCGCGGTCCTGATATTGAGCATGCACCCCGAGGAACAGTATGCGCTACGCGCCTTGAAAGCAGGCGCCTCAGGCTACCTCCAGAAAGAGAGCGTACCGGATGATCTTGTGACTGCGGTGCGTAGAGTGGCGGAAGGAAGCAGATATGTCACGCCGACACTCGCCGAAAGGCTCGCTACGGAGCTTGGAGGCATGGACCCAAGGCTGCCGCACGAACGTCTGTCAGACCGGGAATACGAGGTTCTCCGACTTCTTGCGCTCGGAAAAGGGGTCAAGGAAATCGCCAAGGACCTTATGCTAAAATCGCCGACGGTTGCGACATACCGGGCACGCTTGATGGCAAAACTCGGCCTTACCACGATCGTCGATCTGGTCCGCTACGTTCTGGAACACAAGCTCATCGAATAGAAATCGCATCAAGAATGCGGCCAACCCGCGACCTCGCGGGAGCCCCGCCGCCCCGGAATTGCCGCTTCGGGCCGTGTCAAGACCTCCAGGCGGAGAAGGTTTGCGAAGGCCTCCTGCGCGGACATGCCGCATGTCTCAACGTTCGCCTGCATTGCAGCGCAGATAGCTGGCCGATCAGGATGCCCGTATAGGCGGCACAGGTTGTCGTGCGACAATTGCACGCAACGAATACCTGCCGGTTTGCCCTCCGCCATGCCGGGAATCGCCGAGGAAATGGACACAGCGATGCAGCAGGCACCGCAACCCGCCCGGCATCTCATCCTACCGGCTCCACGAATCCCTGGCGCGACATCGATTCTGCGGCGATTCTCCGTATCATGTCCCCGTGGTCTATCCCGAGCAGCTCAAAGGCTGCCCGCGGAAGGAAGCTGCCCGGTCCGAGGCCGGGCATGATGTTGATTTCAAGAACGAACAAGCCCCTGCTGTCCGCGCGAATGTCGATCCGCGCATAGTCTTTTGCACCGACGGCGTCGAAGGTCCGGCCCGCCATCTCCCGCAGAACGCCCCGCAGGCCACGGTCCTTCACGGGCTTTACCCTTACCGCGCCCCTCCGCGCCCTGTCTTCGCTCAGAATCCGCTCCTCGCAATCCATTGAATCCCAGTCAATCTCGATCGGGAAGTAGAAGCGGGTTTTGGAGTCGACGATGCCGACGCTGAACTCCCGCGCCTCCTTCTCCCCAATGAACCCCTCCACCATCGCAGGTTGGTGATGACGGCGAAATACGTGCTCCACGACTCGTTCAAGCGTCTCGATGTCGCGGACAATAGAGTTCTGGGACACCCCACGGTGCCCCCCCTCGCGGAGAGGCTTGACGAAGAGCGGGAATCCTATCGCAGTCGCCTGGTTGAGCAGATCTGGATGGCCCGGCTGGGCAACGAAGAATCGGGGCGTGGGAATTCCGAGGCGATTGAGGATCTCCTTGGTGCGCCCCTTGTCAAGACCCATTCGGACGGTTGCCGCCGAAGACCCGAGGTGCAGGTACCCCCAGGCTTCCAGGATATCCGGGAGGAAGCCGCATTTTCGCTTCTCATCGAGATATTCGGCGATGTTGAACACAAACGTTCGATGAGGATCCGACCCACGCCTTGCAAGCCGCGCGAAAAGGTCTGATTCGGTCGAAGCGTGGATCGCCCGCATCTTCTTCCACTTCTTCGCAAGGCTGCACTCTATGATGTTGTATGTCGCCCTCGATCTCCATGGCGTTGTGCCCGGGACACGAAGAAGGATCATGTCGGTAGTTCTTTCTTTCGAACTCCCACCGCTTGTCCCCGCCATTCAGTCCCTCGGGACTTCGAGCACGGTGCTCGTCTTCAGCGCCGCAAGAACCTGGCCGGCGGGATAGAAGCGGTTTTCACCGATCATCGTCACACCGTCGTCGTAGCGCAGCCCGTTGTCATCCCAATCAGCGGGATAGGGATCGTAGACGATGAAGTAGCTCAAGTCGAGGCTGTACCCCTCCACCCGCACGTAGTGACCGTCCTGGTATCCGTAATATCGACCGAACACATCTTCCCGGGGATCTCCAGCCACCTGCTGTATTCCGCCGCTACGGATCAGCACCAGCGCGGGACCGCACTCTGAAGGCCCTGCGTCGAACTGGGTCCGGTACCAATTCAGGTCCCAGCGCCCGACCTGGCGTGACGCTATCGGCGTCACGAACACAANNAATCGCACACCCGTTCCGATCCACACTTGTGAATGGCCGGGCGCGGTCGCTCGATATTCCCATCCCTTCCCCGTAGGCTGGAGGAGGACGGGACCTTCGCCGAAGCAAACAGGCCCGGGAGAGAGATCGATGACATCACCGGGGTTGAGCGCACAGTATTCCGTCCGCGAAGCAGCCGTCTGTGAGACGCGTTCGTTATGCGATTGCACATCGAGAGCGAACGCCCGAAGCGCACCACACACGAATGCGGATGTCACGAAATGCCAGGACGGGCGCATCTGAAACCTCCCTTGCCCGAAGCATACGCGCGGGAGGCGGCGCGCGATGTCATGGATAAAATGCGCAGCATGTAGAATTTCCTAGAAATGGTCCGGGCGGGCTAGCGCGCCAGCCACGGCTCGCGAAGATGACAGAAAGGCCGTGATGTCATCGCCTCTCGGCAATGTGGCTTGTGCGAAAAACTGGACCCGCGCCTTGCCTTCTGGATCTCCCAGGACAGTCCCATCTGCCAGGATCGCAGCCCAGCTGCCGTCCAAGAACGGATAAACGTCCCCCACAGAACGATCCTTCGTGACATCCCATAGAGATATGGTCGAGTCACAAAGCAGAGAAAAAAGCATCCCCGCGCGTGCCTGGAGCATACGGATGCCGGGCGACGGATCGCCGAGCCGGAGGAGCGAAGTGCCGTTCCATACGGCAACTGCTTTCGCGGCCAGCGCCGAATAGAGCTTCCCTGCCGCAACGTCCAACGCTATGCTCTCGCCCAGGTATTCTTCTTCGGAAGAGTCGATGATTGATGCTGTTGTAGGATCCTGTCCCTCACGATAAAAAACTTTCACCCGCCCATCAGAATCCACCCCGAGGGAATACCATCCCCCGCGGGCGGGATCTGGGGTCAGGGCGAAGGTGAACACCTCGCTCCCACCCATGGCAGAGGTTTCACCCGTACGCCAGTTGATGCGAACAAGAGAGCTCTGCAGATCACCTCCCCGTGCCCTGCCCACGAAGACGATGGAAGGGCCGTAGGGAGCAATGCAAACGGCGCCGGGCCTAGTGGCCCTGAAGACAATGACTCCTGTAACGCTATCAAGGATCGAGATGCGGCCCCCTTTTTCCAGCGAATAGATCAGGCCATCTCTTTCTGTGACGCCGGCCAGTGGATTGTCGAAAGAGGCCTCGAGATCAAAGAAAGTCCGCGAAGAAAGATCCAGCACGCCCATTGTGCCGGGTTCGCTCCCTTCCCTCCATACGATAAGCCTCTTGGCATCCAGAAACTCAAGTCCAACCGGACCCGGGTAGGGAGCCGGAGCCGACAGCAACTCCGCGAGCAGACCACCTGCGGATGCATCCGCTTCTACGTGGAAGACTCGGATAATTCCTGCCGCAGCAACAGCAAGCATGTTGTCCTGCACGGCAAAGCCACTCACCTCTGCAATGATGTCCTTGGCAAATTCCCTGGGCCGATCCGTCTTGTCGATCATGCTCATCTCGCCAAGGCTTCCGGCTAGGAGAAGGGAGTCATGTGCGAACCGGACGGATACAGGTAACCATCCTAGTTGTTCGGCCGCGGGACGGGTGCCAAGAGAGTTGTCGAGTTCCGTCCAGAGCCCCAGAGAGCCGCCATCGGTGAGCCATGTCACCCGGTCTGCATTGGTAGAGACATCCATGGCGACGAGCCCCGGTACAGAGAGACGATACCGAACCTTTCCCGTAAGGGCATCGATGCATATTATGTCACTCCCGGATCGGCCAACAAGAAACCGATTGTCCATGGTGGACTGGATATTCGTGAGTGATTCGACCGTTTCTGCCTGATGGATCACTGAACCGGAAGCGATGTTCCAATATTCTATCCTCCCGAGAAGCTCGTACGTCATAAGAGTCGTGTCGCTCAGCGATGACTCGGCAAATGCCACCATGCCAAATCCCTCCGGGTGGAACGGCAACCGCGTCCCATCGTCGGCGCGACACACATGCAATCCGTCCCACTTCATATCTCCGTACAGCAGGAATGTCCCGGTCTGAGAGAAACGCACAAAAAGCGGTGAGGACTCCAGGACCACCCTGTAGAGGTGCTTTTGCGCGCTCCAATCCCAGACGTCGACGGAAAAGGAGGTGCCGCCATCCGATACCACAACCGCTGCAAGTGCTGCAACGGGATCAACGGCGACGGACTGCGCTCTCTGACGCGTCACGGCGATAGTCCGCACGAGGGTCTGCGTTCCCGTGTCCCATATCCGAAGAGTGCCATCCTCCCCGACGGTGAAGACCAACCCCCGGGCATCGTCCACAGCCATGTCGAGCACTGCTCCCCGATGTCCGGAGGAGACGATCGCATGAGGCGTAATGCTTGATACACCGAGCGCCTGGCCGCTGGCCGTGAAAACCAGACCAAGCAAGACTGCAAGCAGCCTTGATGCGAGAAGCAATTTCATGAACTCCCACCTCTGTTTCCGAGAATGTGCAGCCCAAATATGGATTACCCGGGCACGATGCTCCGTCATTCGTGTTGTCTTCTGTGCGTAGAATTCGTGAAGGTGATGTGTCGCTATCGATCTACAAACAGAAGCCGAACATGCCACCCATCGAGGTGGCGCCTCATGAGTGCGGGTTTGCAGACCCATCATCGGGACGAGGCGGGACTCCTACCTCCTCTTCCTGAGCCTGTCAAAAAACCTGGGCCGACCGTATTCCGATACGGTCGGCGCTTTTAGTCCCGTTCTGTCCATCCCTTGTGGACTATCGGCGCCGGCGGTCGCATCACGTGTTGCAGCCGTTTCCCTTGCAGAGAGCTCTTGCTCACGTTGTGTAAGCGCCTTGTCCTTCCTTTCCACGTTTTGGCGTTTCCTTCGATGCAGGTACCGACTCGCGTAGAGAAAAAGCGAGTAGACAACCCCCAGAGCAAAACTCACCAGGGCCAACGCCATAGTCGGTACCGTGTCAAACCGGGCGCCGAACAGGCTGAGCGAGGTGGTGGAGCCGATATTGAAAGCCATCAACACGGCCACCAGCACAAGCAGGACTACGCTGACAACAATGCGTATCATAGGGAAAGTACCTCCCTTGTTCGCTGCCGAACGCGCGATCAGGCGACCCTTCGGCGGCACCGGATTTGCGAAGAGTCAAGTATAGCTCATTGTCTTCCCAACGCAACAGGATGCCTCCGTCTGATCCATTCGTCCATAAAATTCTACAAAAACACGCAAATCAACACGACATGCAGCTTTCCTGTCGCCCGCTATTGTCAGTGTGAAGGTGGCGAGGAGGTGATCCCCCGTACAGAGCCAGAAGAGGAGATTGCGGATTAAGAAAAGGCACCAAATAAGCAACTGAGAAAGAAGAGGAAATCATGAGAGATATGAAAATGCTGACACCGTCTGTTAAAAAGTCGCTGAGATCCGAGTTACTCCGAAAATGGCTGCGGCCAGATGATTTCGTCCGTTTCAGCTGGGACAAGGCGCCGCACATTGGAAGAGTCCTCGAGGTGGAGCGCACCACGGTCCTTCTGGAATTCCGTCACGGACGGTTCGTGATCGCCAAGCGGCTCCCCTACGATCGCGTTCGCCGCGTGCTTGCCACTATTGCTGCCGAGATACGACAAAACCATGATCGAGGGTGAGTCCTTGCAGATTGTCGTCATCCAGTCTCCCGCAAACAAGCCTTGGCGGAACAGGGCCACCTACCGAACGATAGAATCCAGCCTGAGAGCGCGGTGGCAAAATGTGCGCACGATCCTCGCTTCCAATGAAACTGAATTGGAGGCGCGTCTGAGAGCCTGCGGCACTACCGACCGGACATTCGTATTCAACATTGCGGAATACCTGAACGAAAAGGCAAAAAGAGGCTTCATTCCCAGCCTGCTCGATTCCTGGGGCTACCCGCATCTCGGTTCGTCGGCCGTCGCAGTCCTGACCGGCCTGGACAAGGGGAAGACCAAGGAGATCCTCAACCGAAAGGGGGTGCCAACCCCGCCATTCTTCGTGGCCGCGCCTGGTGATGTCGAGATTCGGGAGCGCGCGGCGCGAATCGGGTACCCGCTGATCGTCAAGCCCCTTCGGGAGCGGGGCCATGCGGGGATCGGAGCAGACGCGATCGTCCGCACGCCGGAGCTATTGGAGAGAGCAATTCTGCGTGTCGCACTCTCCTATCGTCAGCCGGCCCTCGTGGAGGAATTCATCGATGGCGAGGACATGCACGAGTTCAGCGTCGGGGTGGTCGGGGGCATGTCCCGCATCCATTTGCCGATCGAGATCGATTGGGCCCGTATGAACCTTAAGACACGCATCTTGAGCTTCGAGGCGGCGCAAAAGAATCTCGAACGGACCAGGCGGGTCGAAAACTGGGCTACCGCTGAGGCTCTCAATGATCTGGCCGACCGGACTTTTGACGCGCTGGGAGCCTTCGACTATGCCCGTGTCGATATCCGTGCAAAAGGGGAACAGATGTTCGTGCTCGAGATCAACATCATGCCCGGTCTTGGTCAGCACAGTTTCCTGTCTCTTGCGGCGCTCGAGTTGGGCTTTTCCCATGAGGACTTGATCGGCCTCATCGCACTCGAGTCGATGAAGCGTCAAGGCCTCAGGATGACCGCCTGATCCATGGCGAGCGTACCGCTCCCTCGGCGCGACCTTGCGCCAACAGCCATCATGTACTACCATGAGGCTGGTTCTTCCTGTCACGCACGAAACGTAAGGGGAGCGGCAACCAGGCCATGAGTGAGATTCTGCACCTTGTGGAATTCCAGATGACCTTTCTCCTGTTCATTGCCCTCGCGGGGTATCTCCTCGCCTCCCGGGTAAATCAATCCGCGGTTATCGGTGAGATTCTTGTCGGTCTGCTGGTGGGCCCGAGCCTGCTTGGCATCATCACGTACACCGATTTCGTCAGCAACCTTGCGCACCTGGGAGCCGTCTTTCTGCTTTTCGTCGTCGGCATGGAGTTCCGTCTAGAAGACATAGCCAAACCGCGCTACTTCCTGATTGCGGCCGGCGGAGTCGTCGTTCCCTGGGGCGCAGGATTCCTGACTTCCATCCTCTTCGGATATCCTTTCGGCAGCTCGCTGTTCATCGGGACCGCTCTGACCGCCACCAGTATCGCTATCACGGCGAAAGTGCTGAAGGAGATGGGGAAGCTGAAATCAGAGGCGGCTCGCGCGATCATCGGCGCTGCGGTCATTGACGACGTGCTGGGGTTGCTTGTCCTTGCGGTTAGCACTGGGGTGGTCGGCGGTTCCCTCTCCCTGGGGTCATTCTCCCTGGTGCTCGGCAAGGCTGTCGCGTTCCTCGGCATTGGAGCGGTTGCAGGCCACTTCGGCTTTCGAAAACTCCTGCTCTTCATCGACAAAACCGCCTTCACGCGGCGGTATCCCGAGGTCACCTTCCTGTTCGCCACCATGCTTGCATTTCTCTACGGGGTGACCGCGGAAATCTTCGGTCTCTCAGCGATCATCGGCGCGTTCATCGCCGGAGCGTCTCTGGGGGGCGTCAAACTCTTCCACGGGAAGGATCTCCATCAGGGCTCGGAGTTCCTCCAGATCATTTTCGCCTCGATCTTCTTCGTTTCATTGGGGATACTGGCGGACGTGAGAGCGTTGGATGTTCGAGTGATCATTTTCCTAGCCGTGCTTACCCTCGTCGCAATTGCATCCAAGCTGATCGGATGCGGCGGCGTCGCTCTCCTTGCTCGCAGTAGCGTCCGGGATTCGGCGATCATAGGTTTTGGAATGTCCCCGCGAGGAGAAGTGGCGATGATCATCGCCCTCATCGGCTTGGACAAGGGGCTCATCAACCAGGACGTATATGTCACCATCATCCTCATGAGCCTTCTCACGACGNNCGCCGGTCATTTTGCGCAAGTTGATGAATCCGAGGAAGGGCCCTGGTGATCAGGTCAGGCAGATGCTGCAGAAGGTGATCCCACGCTCATAAGGCAGAACAGTGTCGCACTGGACGGCACCAGAGTGAGCTCGCCTCACCCAAGGAGAACCGCGTGAAGGATTATTTGAGCCCCTCTTCCTGGCAACAGACGTGGGTGGAGTTCTTGACGAGGCGCCAGAAGGAAAAGCAAGACCTGGACGTGTACAAGGTTCTCTCGGACAACGCACGCTCCACTGCCGAGTACTACGTGCTGATCATGCTTTCCTGCCTGATCGGCACGATGGGGCTGATCCAGGGCTCGGCAGCGGTCATAATCGGTGCAATGATCATCGCGCCCCTCATGACTCCTATCCTCGCGTTCTCACTCGGGGTCATTTGGGGCGACGTACACCTTCTTTCGACCGCGCTCTTCACCATCCTGAAAGGGATTGCAGCCGCGGTTGCCTTCTCGGCCCTCATCGCTTTCGCAATTCCCCTGGCGCATTTCTCCGCTGAAATAGTCTCGCGCACCAAGCCCACACTCTTTGACATCATCATCGCACTGGGATCCGGCGCGCTCGCAGCGTTCGGGTATGCGAACCGCAAGGTGATCAACGCCCTCACCGGCGTTGCAATTGCGGTCGCCCTCATGCCGCCGTTGTGCACCATAGGCATCGGCCTCAGCAAGCTCGATTTTGGCGTCGCTTCTGGCGCCGCATTGCTGTTCGCCACGAACCTCGTGTCCATCTCTCTCGCTGCGGCCATTGTGTTCTGGCTCATGAAGATCCATCCGCTGCGCGCCGACGCAACCGAGGTGAAGCGACGGGCCCTGAGGCAGGTAGTGCTCTCGATCCTGCTTCTAGGATTAATTGCTGTGCCTGTAGCGATCTCGATGATATATGGATTCGCTATGGAGCGCACCCAAGTCGCTTCGTACGCCGCCGTGGATCGCATTTTCCCTGGAGCAACAATCCTCTCTGAACAAGTCGAGAAGGATTCTTCAGGGAATGTGCTGAAGCTCACGATCGCCGCCGAGGGCGATCCGCAGGAAACAGCGCTTCGGACGCTCTCCCAGGAGATTTCCCTCAGTTCTTCGGTTTTTTCGCGCGTGGACATCACGTACCTCAAGGCCGTGCGGTTTGCGCCACAGTAGCCGTGGGAGGAGGCAACCACTGTGAAGAGCCAGAGCAGTGCATCCGTACCGATGGGGAGACGTGAGGAAGGAGACGCGAAATCACTCGCTTCGCTCCCTCTAGATGAGGTCAAGCGCGTGGTCGGATTCAGGCCCGACGGTCTCACCGCGCAGGAGGCTGGCGAAAAGTTCTCCCGGTTCGGCCCGAACGAGCTGCCCGAGGAGAAGAGAAATCCAGTTCTCAAATTCCTGTCCTACTTCTGGGGCCCCATACCCTGGATGATAGAGGCGGCAGCGGTCTTCTCCGGCCTTGTCCGCCACTGGGAGGATCTTGCCATCATCCTCCTCCTGCTGCTTGCCAACAGCATCATAGGATTCTGGGAGGAGTTCCAGGCAGGCAACACGATTGCGGCTCTGAAGGCCAAGCTTGCCCTGAACGCGCGGGTGAAGCGAGCCGCTGCCTGGACGGGGCTGCCCGCCCGCGAGCTTGTTCCCGGAGACATCATCCGACTACGGATCGGCGACATCATCCCTGCCGATGCGAGGCTTCTTGGAGATGACACGCTGGAGGTCGATCAATCCGCATTGACCGGCGAATCGCTCCCAGTGACGCACGGGACAGGCGATGCGGTGTATTCGGGTTCCATTGTCAAGCAGGGAGAAACGGAAGCACTCGTATACGGGACGGGAACAAGCACGTTTTTCGGACGAACCGCCCAGCTCGTCGAGAATGTGCACACCAGAAGTCACTTCCAGCGGGCGGTCCTTCATATCGGCAACTACCTGATCATCCTCGCGGTCGCGCTGGTCGTCCTCATCGTCACCGTTGCGCTTTTCCGTGAAGACCCGATTTTGACGACCCTGCTTTTTGCCCTCGTTTTGACGATTGCCGCCATCCCCGTTGCCATGCCGACAGTCTTGTCGGTCACCATGGCGGTCGGTGCAAGGTTCCTCGCTGCAAAGCAGGCCATCGTGAGTCGCCTCGCATCCATCGAGGAGTTGGCCGGTGTCGATATCCTGTGCTCGGACAAGACGGGCACTCTGACACAGAACAAGCTCACCGTTGGGACAAGCTTCGCGATTGATCCAGCAGGTCCGCAAGACGTCATCCAGGCAGCCGCCTTGGCCAGCAGGGCTGAGAACCAGGACACGATTGACCTTGCTGTGCTCGGAGGGGTTCAGGATCCGAATAGTCTGTCGACCTTTCGCGTTACGCATTTTCGCCCCTTCGACTCGGTAGTGAAGCGTACAGAGGCTGACGTCGAAGGCCCCGATGGTGCCCGATTCAAGGTCACGAAGGGCGCTGCGCAGGTGGTCCTTGCCCTCACCTCACCCGATGCGCAGATCAAAGCCGCGGTGGAAAAGGCGGTGGAAGGATTCGCTGCCCGTGGATATCGTTCCCTGGGAGTGGCTCGAACCGATCAGGGCGGCGGATGGAAGATGCTCGGGGTCATCCCGCTTTTCGATCCCGCGCGGGAGGATTCCCGTTCGACTATTGACACGGCAAAAATCATGGGGATCAAGGTCAAAATGGTCACAGGAGACCAGAAGGCGATAGCCAAAGAAACGGCCCGACAGCTCGGTCTCGGCCCGAATATCCTGGACGCCGGCCATTTGTCCGAATTGGGTCCCGGCGGCGAAGCAGGCTTCGCAGAGAGCATAGAAGCCGCGGACGGCTTCGCCCAAGTATTCCCCGAGCACAAGTTCAACATCGTCGATGCACTCCAGAAGCGCGGCCATATCGTCGGAATGACGGGGGACGGCGTGAATGATGCGCCCGCCCTTAAAAGGGCCGATGTGGGCATCGCGGTGTCGGGCGCCACCGACGCAGCTCGATCTGCAGCAGATATCGTCCTTTTGAGCCCGGGCCTCTCCGTGATTGTCGATGCAATCAAGGAAAGCCGCAAGATCT
>PLNO01000119.1 GCA_003141795.1 Spirochaetaceae bacterium
CGAGGGGCCTGCAGCGGCCCGAAACGCGCCGAAAGGCTTGGAGCAGAGCACGGTGTCGCCGGGGCGGAGCTCCGCGAGCCGCGGGGTGAGGATCCCCCCCGGAACGACGTCGTACAGGACGTCCGCCGTGGGATCCTGGGTACCGCTGGCGATGCTGTAGAACCGCGCCGATACCGCTGGATCGAGGGTCAGTGCGATGGACTGCCCGGCGACGAAATCCCACGGCCGCGCAAAGGAGAGCCGACGCACTCCCGGCACGACTTCAGCGTTCGATTCGACACGAACCGTCATCAGCTTGCCCGGATCGAAACGGTGACGGGCGGATCTTTCCGCTTTCCCCGTCACCGGTATCACTCGCATACCACGCTTCATTTCCACGCGAATCAATGTACACAAAGAAAAACTTGCCGACAGCCCTCCCGAGTCGATATGTTCACTCCACGATGTCGGGTGATGACAGGGGCGCGGGCAAGAAGAACGGGGCAAAAGCAGGCACGAACGGCTCTCCCACCCCACCACCTCCCTCTTCCTCCGGCGGAGAATCCGGCTCCCAGACCGAACAGCCTCCCGGGGAACAGCCCCAGCTAACTCTTCCATTGCCGCCCCCACAGAAACCTCGGCCACAACGGTTCCTCTTCATCTCCAAGTGGGGGCTCATCCATGACCTCGCCTGGGAGGTGAAGAAGGAAGGCCAGGAGGTCCGCTACCACATCATCCAGGAGTCCGAGCGGGACGTCGCGGAGGGCTTCGTCGACAAGGTGGACCGCTGGGAGGACAGCAAGGAGTGGGCGGACGTCATCGTCTTCGATGACTGCGAGTTCGGCCCCCTTGCCGACGCGCTGCGCGCCGAAGGCAAAGCGGTGGTCGGCGGGACGCCCTACACGGACCGTCTGGAGATGGACCGGGATTTCGGCCAGGAGGAGATGCGTGCAGCGGGGATCACCATCCTCCCGCGGTGGGAGTTCGATTCCTTCGACGCTGCCATCAGCTTCATCAAGTCCACACCCGGCCGCTACGTCGTCAAGCCCAGCGGCCTGGCGCAGAACGAGAAGGTGCTCTCCTTCGTGGGCCAGGAGGAGGACGGGCTGGACGTGCTTACCATGCTCGAGCACTACAAGAAGGGCTGGGGCGAAAAGATCAAGAGCTTCCAGCTGCAGAAGTACGCATCGGGGGTGGAGGTCGCCGTCGGCGCCTTCTTCAACGGCAAGGATTTCCTGCACCCCGTGTTCGTCAACTTCGAGCACAAGCGCATGTTCAATGACGACATCGGCCCGCAGACAGGGGAGATGGGAACCGCGGGGTTCTGGCACGGGTCGAGCACCTTGTTCCAGCAGACGCTCTTGAGGATGAGGGACAAGCTGGCGGCCGTGCACTACACCGGCTACATCGACATCAACTGCATAGCCAATTCCCGCGGGATCTACCCGCTTGAGTTCACCTGCCGGTTCGGCTACCCCACCATCAACCTCCAGATCGAGGGCGTGCTCTCCCGATGGTCGGAGCTGCTGGGCGGCATGGCCCGCGGTCAGCAGGTGACCATGCGGACGAAGCGCGGCTTCCAGATCTGCGTCGTCATCGCCGTCCCGCCCTTTCCCTTCCTGGACTCCGACGCCTTCGAAAAGTTCTCCCAGGATGCCGTGGTGATTTTCCGCAAGCCGATGAACGAGGGGATCCACCCCTGCGACATCCGGCTGGTGGACGGCGACTGGCGACTGACCGGCAACTCGGGGTACGTCATGGTGGTCACCGGTTCGGGCTCCACGATGGACGACGCCCGGCGTGAGGCGTACAACCGGGTCAAGAACATCATCATCCCCAACATGTTCTACCGCACCGACATCGGGGAGCGCTGGCACAGGGACGGTGATCTCCTGCAGACGTGGGGCTACCTTTTGTAGAGAGGAGGTCTCGATGAGGACCTCGCGATTGAGGGCGGCGGCCCTCGCCGTCGCTTTCTTCTTTTCATTTCCCGCGATGCTCACGGCACTGAACGGTCAGATCATCTACACCGAAGGCGATGTCGCCGTCAGGAGCGCCGGCGGAACACGCGACGCCGTCATCGGCGATGCTCTGGCCGCGGGGGACACCGTGGTCACGGGGCCTGCGTCCCTCGCGGTCATCGACCTTGCAAACAGGACCACGCTCAAGCTGCGGGAGAAAACGACCGTCGCCATCGATTCGATCGGCGAGGCCACTTCCGTCACGCTGACCGTCGGCGGGGTGTTTACGAGCATCGCGGGTAAGCTCACCGGCCGGTTTTCCCTCCACACCGACTCGGCGGTTGCCGGGGTCCGGGGCACGCAGTTCTTCGTGGCCTACGGCCGCAGCATCGACGCCAAGCCCGACGTGTGACTGTGCGTCAACGCGGGAACCGTCCAGGTGGACCTTCCTGACACCGCCCAGACCGTCCTCGTGAAAGAAGGCTTGGGTGTGAACATCGTCGGCGGGGCGAAGATCACCTCCCCGCGCCGCTATCCATGGACGCGCAGGCTGAACTGGAACAACGACCCCGCGGGCGGATCCGTCGTCGACACGACGAATCTCGAGCAGGCCTACGCCGACCTGCTCGACCAGGATTACGATTGAAGGGGGAGCGATGAAAACCTGGCCCGTTCTCTTCTTCGTTTTCGCAGCCTCCGCAGCCGCATCCGCCGCCGACAACGTCCCGGTGCCGCCGCAGGGCGCGGTGGATTTTCAAGGCCGCACACAGCTCGTGATGAACCTCGGCCCTGTCGACCTCCTCGCTGAAGCGCTCGGCAGGAGCGTACAGGTCGACCCCGCGCTGCGTTCGTACGAATCGCTTACACTCGGCGGGTACTACCGCGTCATGCCCAACCTCAAGGTCGGCGCCTTCTACCGGCTGCAGGCAGGCGCCATCCACGACGATGACTGGGTGCCGAACCCCTCCGCGACCCCCGCGTGGATCTGGCAGGATACGTCGACGCGTCTTGAGCAGGTCCTCATGCTGGACGTGAGCCCGCGCTTCCAGCTCGGCTTCCTGCCGGGGGAGAGCTGGGTCCTCATGGTGAAGGGCAGATACATCTACAACACGGCCAACGGGCAGCAATCGATCATGGCCAGGCCTGAGCTCACGTGGTTCTGGATCCAGGACAGGGTGCCGATCCTGAACGCCTCGCTGAGCTATGAGATGTACTTTCCGCTGAACTTCGGGTCAACGCCCCTGTACGAGGGCTACCCGTACCTCGACCTTCTCTGGCACGCGACCCCGGATATCGCCCTCGAGCTCGGAGGCGCGTACGTGACGACGGTCTGGAGCGCCTCGCGGAGCGAGCTTTCGCAGGACGGCGCCGCATACAGTGTCCCCGCTTCCGCGTGGGTGGTCTCCCTCGGCGTGGTGATCACGCTTGCTTTTTGAAAGAAGGAATGCGAGAGTCTGTACTGAAAAGTGATTTCTTCGAGGAGGGTTCCATTATGAAACGAACGATTCTTCTCGTCACTGTCCTTGTCATGAGCCTGTGTGCGGTGGCCGGGCTTTCAGCACAGACGACGGCGCAGCCGTCTTCCGCGGAGCAACAACAGGTCCTCACCGAAGGTCGATTCATCACCTTCGACGTGGGCATGACGGGGGGACTGCCCTTCAACGGCGGCGCCGTCGAGGTCGGCCGGTATCTGGGCGTTTCCTTCAACGTCACTCCGGGCGTTTCTGCCGGCATGGCCAACATCGTATCGGGGGCGACCCAGTTCACGACGTTCAGACTTTCCTACTTCTTCCTGCCGAGCCTCGGAGCGTCACTGTACCTCGGCTCGGACGGCAACCCTGCCGGAGGCCTGGGCATCTTCTACGACGTCCTGCGAACCCGGTCCGATACCAGTCTCACCACGGCTCTCAAGGTGAGGCTCGATTTCCTCGCCGACACGACGGGCTTCGCGAACGGGCGGCTCATCCTCGGCGTCGTCACGAGCATCGGGCTGTAGGGCCGCATCCGGCCAGGAAGGAATACGAAATGAAAGCAAATAGACTCGTTCTCGCAGCGCTGCTGTGCACACTGGCGGCCGCGAGCCTCGCGGCGCAGTCCGAATCGAGGTCTCCGATCATCACGATCGAGAACGGTTACGACATGGGCTACCACGTCGCCACGAACACCCTCGGATCCGCGTTCCGGCTCGGCCTGGGCATCGGGCTCACCGACAATCTCCAGGCCACGTTCAGCTTCATCGCCAACGGGATTACATTCGACACCTACCAGCTCCTGGGCCTGGATTACAGCATCCTGCCCCAGCTCGGCGTTTCAGTGGCCGTCGGCCAGGATTCGACGGCAGCCACGGCGGTCACCGCGGTAGGCCTGTATTCGACGGTGCTGGGTCGATCGGTGGCAGGCGGTCTCCAGACGGGCCTGCGGGTGCGGCTGGACTACATCGCCCCTGTGACGGGCTTCCAAAACGGCACCGTGCGCATCGGGGTATCGGCGCTGCTCGGGCTGTAGAGAAGAGCACGGACCGAAAGACCCCCGGTTTCCCGGGGGTCTTTTCGACCGCCACAGAATTCGCCATAGGCATCAGCAATTTGGAACGATCATTCCAAAATACGGGCTTCTTGTCTGAAAAGCCAAATACGCAACAACCTCTGCACGTACAGCCCTATACCGCTTCCGCTTCCAGGCTTGCACCGGTGAACTGGCTGTTGTACAGGTCCGCGTAGAACCCGCCCTTCGCCAGGAGCTCCTTGTGCGTCCCCGTTTCGATGATCTTCCCGTGGTTCATGACCAGGATCATTTTCGCGTCGCGGATCGTGGAGAGCCGGTGGGCGATCACGAAGCTCGTGCGCCCCTTCATGAGCTGCGCCATTGCCTTCTGGATGAGGACTTCCGTGCGCGTATCCACGGAGCTCGTCGCCTCGTCGAGGATGAGGATGGCGGGGTCGATGAGGATTGCGCGTGCTATGGTGAGGAGCTGACGCTGGCCCTGGGAGATGTTGGACGCTTCCTCGTTCAGAACGGTGTTGTACCCCTCCGGCAACGTGCGGATGAAGTGGTCGGCGTGCGCAGCCACCGCCGCCTGATGCACCTCGTCGTCGCTCACATTGTCCCTGCCGTAGGCGATGTTGTCGCGGATCGTGCCGTTGAAAAGCCACGTGTCCTGGAGCACCATGCCGAACGTGCAGCGCAGGTTGCCGCGCCTCATGTCGCGGATGTCCACGCCATCCACACTGATCTTCCCGCCCTGCAGCTCGTAGAAGCGCATGAGGAGGTTTACAAGCGTGGTCTTCCCCGCCCCCGTCGGTCCGACGATCGCGATGGTCTGGCCCTCCTTGACGTCGAGGTTCATCCCCGTGATGAGCGGCGCGTCCGGCTTGTAGCTGAAATCGACGTTCTCGAACCTCACCTCGCCCCGCGGGCTCGACAGCACCTTCGCCGTCGCGCTGTCCGCCTCTTCCTCGGGCTCGTCCAGGAGCTCGAATACGCGCTCCGCCGATGCCACCGTGGACTGGAGGATGTTCGCGATGTTCGCCGTCTGGGCGATGGGCATCGTGAACTGCCGCGAGTACTGGATGAAGGCCTGGATGTCTCCGATCTGGATCGCCCTTCGGGTCACCATGATGCCGCCGGCAACCGCCACCGCCACGTAGCCGATGTTGTTGATGAAGGTCATCAGCGGGAACATGAGGCCTGAGATGAACTGGGCCTTCCAGCTCGCCTCATAGACCTTCTCGTTCACCGTGTTGAACTTGTCGATCGACTTGCGTTCGTGTCCGAAGGCCTTGACGATGGTGTGGCCCGTGTACATCTCCTCCACGTGGCCGTTGAGCTCCCCGAGGTGCTTCCACTGGTCCGCGAAATACTTCTGCGACTTGGGCGCAACCACGCGGGTCGCCAGGAAGCTCAGCGGCAGCACGATGATCGTGATGGCCGTGAGAAGCGGGCTGATGGTGAGCATCATCACCAGTACCCCGAGTATGGTCACCACCGAGGTGATGAGCTGCGTCAGGCTCTGCTGGAGAGTGTTGGAGATGTTGTCCATGTCGTTGGTGAACCGGCTCAGGATCTCCCCGTGCGTGTGCCCGTCGTAGAAGGACAACGGCAGACGCGCGAGCTTATCGTTGACCTGCTTGCGCATGTCGTAGACGGTCCTCTGCGCGACTCCCGCCATGATGTACTGCTGGATGTAGCTGAGGATCGCCGAGAACACGTACAGGCCGATCAGGAGCACCACGATCTGCCCGACGTAGCCGAAGTCGATGGCGGCCCCGGGCGCGTGCATCATCTTGGCCATGAGCCCTTCGAAGATCCTCGTCGTCGCCTTGCCCATTATCTTCGGGGCGAAGATCGCGAACACGGTGCTCGCGATGGCAAGCGCGAACACTGCGACAAGCTTGCCCATGTGCGGTTTGAGATAGGCCACGAGCCTCCTCATCGACTTGCCGAAGTTCTTTGCTTTCTCCACCGGCCGGCCCATACCGCCCATGGGACCGTGGCCGCCCCCCGGGCCGCCCCGTCCGCCTCTCCCGCCCGGAGGGCCGAAGCCGGGTGCGGATGCCGATGTTCCCGCCGCGGGTGCCGCCGCTCGTCCTTTGTTGTTCGCGTCGCTCATGCCAGTTCCTCCTCGGAGAGCTGTGAGGAGACGATCTCCCGATACACCTCGCACGTGCGAATGAGCTCTCTATGCGTTCCCAAGCCGACGATGCCCCCGTCCTCCAGGACGATGATGCGGTCGGCGTCCATGACCGTGTTCACCCGCTGCGCCACGATGATCACCGTGGCCTCCGCGGTCTCTTTTCTCAAAGCCGCGCGCAATCGCGCGTCCGTCTTGAAGTCCAGCGCCGAGAATGTATCGTCGAATATGTAGACCTCGGGTCCGCGCACCAGTGCGCGGGCGATGGACAGCCGCTGCTTCTGCCCGCCGGAAACGTTCGTCCCGCCCTGTGAGACCACGGATTGGAACCCTTCCGGCATCGCGAGGATGAACTCCAACGCCTGCGCGGTTTCCGCGGCGTGCGCCACCTCCTCGTCCGTCGCCTCCTCACGCCCGTAGCGGATGTTGTTGGCTATGGTGTCGTTGAAGAGCACCGCCTTCTGCGGCACGAAGCCGAGCTTGGAGCGCAGCTTCTCCTGCGCCATCTCGCGCACGTCGACGCCGTCCACGAGGATGGAGCCGGACTGCACGTCGTAGAAGCGCGGGATCAGGTTCACGAGGGTCGACTTGCCCGAGCCCGTGCCGCCGATGATCGCCGTGACCTCGCCGGGCTTCGCGCTGAAGGAGACGTTGCGAAGAGCCGGTTCCTCGGCGCCGGGATAGGCGAAGCTCACGTCCTTGAACTCGATGTAACCGTGCTCGTCCTCCGCAGCGCGCGCCGTGGCCGGGTCCTTGATGCCGGGGATCATCCCGAGCACCTCGTTGATCCTGGTCCCCGAAGCGGAGGCGCGGGGGAGCATGATGAACAGGAACGAGACCATGAGGAGGGAGAAGAGGATCTGCATGGCGTACTGGATGAAGGCCATGAGGCTCCCGACCTGCATCTCCCCGAGGTCGATGCGTTTCGCACCGAACCAGATGATGGCAACGGTTGTGATGTTCATGATGAGCATCATCAGGGGCATCATGAGCGCCATGATCTTGTTGACGGTGATGGAAGTCTTCGTCAGGTCGAGGTTGGCGACGTCGAAACGCCCCTTCTCGTGCTCGACCCTGTTGAAGGCGCGTACGACGCGCACGCCGGTGAGGCCCTCCCGCAGAACGAGGTTGATCTTGTCGATCTTCTTCTGAATCGCGCGGAACAGCGGCAGCGCCCTCCCCGCGGTGAAAATGACCACGACGGCGATCACGGGGATGACCACGGCGAGCACCCACGTCAGACGGGCATCCTTCTGCCAGGCCATGATGACCCCGCCGACGGCCATGATGGGCGCCATGATGATCATCCGCATCGTCATCATCGTGAACATCTGCACCTGGGTGATGTCATTGGTGGTGCGCGTGATCAGGGACGGGGTGCCGACGATGTCGAACTCGTGCAGGGAAAAGCCCTCCACGCGTGTGAACACTTTCCTTCGCAGGTCACGGCCGAACCCCATGCCCACCTGGGCGGAAAGAAGCGCCGCGATCAGGGCGCAGCCCATGTCGGCCAGGGCCACGAGCAGCATGAGACCGCCGGTGCGCAGGATGTAGCCCGTGTCGCCCTTCACGATGCCGACGTCGACGATGTCCGACATCAGGGTCGGGAGGTACAGCTCGGCGATGGCCTGCGCCGCGACCAGGAGCACGACGATCACGACGGCCACCGCGTACGGCTTCAAGTGACGAAACAGTTTCAGCATGAATCTCTCCTCATCCTCAACGACGATCCCGACCCGCCCTTATTGCAGGCGCGGGAGCTTTTTCGCGGCCGCAATAAGCGGAGGGAGCATCTCGCTGATGCTTCGCCGCCCCTCGGCCCCGAGGGCCTCCACGAGGCCGGGCACCCATTCCATGCCCTTCCTGAAACCCCGCTCGATCACGGCCCTCCCATTGTCGGTCAGTGAGACCTGCCGGACCCGACGGTCCGCGTCGTCCTCCGTGCGCCGCACGTACCCGGCCTGCGCAAGGCGGTCCACGAGCTGGCTCGCCGCAGCGCTCGTCACCCCGAACTGCCTGCCGATCCCGCTCACCTCCGATTTCCCGTGGTGGTAGAGACGCATGAGGAGGCCGAACTGGGGCATCGAAAGGCCGACGCCTTTCACGTAACGCGTCATCCCGTTCATGGAGCGCGTGGTGCAACTCTTCGACCACTCTGTGACGAGCGCAATGAGCTTCTTGGTATCCTGCATGGTGTGGGTGCTTATTAGATAAGCTTCCTTAACTTATTGACTTCCGTGACAATCGTCAAGCGCACCGGCGACAGCACTCGGGCGTTCATGGTAGAATGGGCGGGCAGATGCGGACGGCATGAAGAGTCGGATCATCATCATCGAGGACGATGCGGAGCTGGGCGAGCTCGTGAAGCTTTACGTCGAGCGGGAAGGTCTCACCGCGTCTCTCTGCGAGAGCGCGGAAGAAGGCCTGGCGCTGTTCAGGGCGGAAGGTGCTGAGCTCGTCGTTCTTGACATCAACCTTCCCGGCATGGACGGGTACGAGTTCCTCCAGGCCTTCCGACGCGAAAGCGCGGTCCCCGTGATCATCATCTCCGCGCGCGAAACCGACGAGGACATCGTCATGGGCCTGGGGGTCGGGGCGGACGAGTTCGTCATCAAGCCCTTCGCCCCGCGCGTCCTCGTGGCCCGCGTGCGCGCGATGCTCCGCCGCAGCTCGACCCTGACCCCGCGCACCGTCTCCTTCGGCCCCTACGTCATGGACATGGAGGGCTATTGCCTGACGCGGGGCAAGCAGCGCGTCGTCATTTCCACCCGGGAGTTCGAGGTCCTGCGCCACCTGGCCACCCACCCGGGCGTTGCCATGACGCCGGACGAGATCTACAAGGGGGTCTGGGGATCGGTGTACGGAGACCTCACCGCCGTGGCTGTGTACATCAGGCGGTTGCGGCAGAAGATAGAGGATGACCCCGCGCATCCCCGCTACCTCCAGACCATCCACGGCCGCGGGTACAGGTTCAATCCCGAAACGATGAGAGGCTGAACGCCATGCGTCTTGGAACGAAATTCGTGCTCCTCATCGTCGGCACCCTCGCCGCGCCGCTGCTGGCGATGTCCCTCGTGGCGCTCATCGCTTTCGTCGGTCTTCCCGATCGCATCGGGCAGACGGAGACCTTCAGGACCATGCTCGCAATGAACGGCCTCAGGCATCGCACGGTGGACCCGGCCACGGTCCCCGGAATCCTTAGGACCGCAGGGCCTGACAATGACCTCCTCGTCTTCGACGAGAACGGGAAGGTGACTTACTCCTCCCTCACCTCGGACTCCCTTCTCTCGATGCTTCAGGACACGCACCGTCTGACGCACACCTTCACACGGTTCCTCCTCACGGGGACGGACGGGAAGCAATTCGGGGTGATCGTGGGCCTCCACACCGGCTCCGACCCCCGCCCGTGGCTGCGGGGTGTCGCCTTCATCATCGTCATAGGCTCCCTCGTCGGTTTCATGGCCCTGATGTCGATCTTCATCATACGCTCCATCAACTCTTCCATCGCGCGCCTGGAGGAGGGCACGCGGCGGATCAGCGCGGGGGACCTGGACTTCGAGCTGCCCGTCACCAGCGGAGACAGGATCGCCTCCCTCACGAGCTCCTTCGAGCAGATGCGACGGCGCGTGCGTCAGGACGCCGAGGCGCGCTCGCGCTTCATCATGTCCGTTTCCCACGACCTGAAGACCCCGCTGTCGAGCATCACCGGCTACCTCGACGCGATCGACGACGGCATGGCCGAGGAGCCGGCGCAGATGACGAAGTACCTGGCGATCATCCGGGACAAGACCGGCCTGCTGGAGAGCAGGATCAGCCAGCTCATCGACTACGTGAAGCTGGAAACGGGCGAATGGAAGAGGTCGCGGGAGGAGATGCCGCTGGCGTCATTCCTGCAAGAGGCGATCACCGTGTTCGCCTCCGAGGCGGAAGCCCGCGGCTACACGCTCGCCACATCCTGCGACGTGCCGGAGAGCATCCTGGTCTCCATGGACGCCGACCTTGTTTTTCGGGCGCTGGAGAACCTCATGCAGAACGCCTTCCGCTACAGCGAGCCCGGCACGGCGCTGCGGTTCACGGCGCAGAAGGAGACGGACTGCGTTCGCCTGCGCATCGTCAACCGGGGGAGCATCGCGGAAAAGGACCTCCCCTTCATCTTCGAACCCTTCTACCGGGGCACACGATCGCGACGGGAAGCCGGGTTCGGTCTTGGGCTTTCCGTCGTGAAGTGGGTCGCATCGAGCCACGGCTGGAGCCTGAATGCGGAATCACGCTCGGGGGATACGACTTTCACGATAGGAATACCGCTTGCCCCGGTCCCCGGGGAGAAATAACTTCCTGTTAGAACTATTCATTCACCATACATTGATTCGCAGGGGCCTTTTCGTACTTTACTTCATGACGATGACTCTCGAGACAGCAAGGAGAAGAACGTGACCATCATAGAGCTGACCAATGTCAGAAAGACGTACCCCCTCGGCAAGACCGAGGTCGAAGCGGTTCGGGGCGTGAGCTTCGCCATCGAGAAGGGCGACTTCATCTCCATCGCGGGGCCCTCGGGTTCCGGCAAGTCGACGATCCTGAACCTCATCGGCTGCATCGACACGCCAACCGCGGGGACCGTGGACATCGAAGGAAAGCCGACCGCGGGTCTTTCGGACAAGGAGCTGACAACCCTGCGCCACGAGTCGATCGGTTTCATCTTTCAGAGCTTCAACCTCATCCCCGTGCTCAACGTGTACGAGAACGTGGAGTTTCCCCTTCTCATGGGGGCAGGCGGCCCTCCGAAGAAGGAGCGGCGCGAGTGGGTGGACAGCCTCATCGCCGAGGTGGGCCTGGAGCAGTGGCGGCATCACAAGTCCAATGAGCTTTCCGGCGGCCAGCGCCAGCGCGTGGCCATCGCCCGGGCGCTCGTCACGAAGCCGAAGATCGTGCTCGCAGACGAGCCCACGGCGAACCTGGACTCCAAGACCGGTGAGCAGATCATCGAGCTCATGAAAAAGATCAACAGGGAGCTCTCCACGACGTTCATCTTCTCCACGCACGACGCGAAGATCGTCTCGGTTGCCGACCACGTGATCCGTCTGCTCGACGGCCAGGTGGTGGAGAACTACCGCACGGCGGACGCCACGGCCTCGGCCGCGCGGGGGTAGGCGCATGCCGGTACTGCTCCGCATCGCCCTGCGCAACATCAGGGAACACACGTCGAAGAGCCTGATCATCGGCTCGCTCGTCGTCCTGGGCGTCATCATCATCATCCTTGGCAACAGCCTGCTCGACACGGCGGCCCAGGGCGTGCACCGGATGTTCATCGACAACTACACGGGGGACGTCTTCATCTCCGGCACTCCCAAGACCCCCGGGGCCACGGTGAGCCTCTTCGGGCTCTCGGGAGGCCAGGAGTCGGAGACGACCCCCATCTTCCCCGAGTTCGACAAGGTGCTCACCCACGTCCAGGCCGACAAGCGCGTGAAGGGCGCAACCAGCCAGGTGACGGGCGTGGCCCTCGTCACCCAGGAGGGGAACGACAACCGGACCTTCTCCCTGCTCTTCGGGATCGATCCCACAACGTATCCCTCCCTCTTCAAAGACACGTTCCTCGTTTCCGGCGCCTACCTGACCCCGGGTCAGGAGGGGATCGTGGTCTCCAAAGGGTGGCTCAAAAACGTGGACAAGGAGCTGAAGACCACGCTGAAGGTCGGGGACAAGATCGTCCTCAACGGTTTCGGGCGGGCGGGGTTCAAGATCCGCGAGGCGACGATCGCAGGCATCGTGGACTTCAACGCTCAAACCGAGGGCATGGACTTCATCGCCTGGGCGAACGCGGACACCGTCAGGATTTTGAGTGGCGTCGACGTCTCCGCGGACGACGTCGTGCTCACCAAGAGCCAGACCGCTCTGCTCAGCGCGACGACCGACAGTGACATCTTCGGTTCCTCGGAAACGAACATGTCGGCGGCCGAGGCGCGCACTCCGGTCGTGACCAAGACACCCGTCGCGGCGGCACAGGCGCAGAAGCCCGCCGGGTCCTGGCACTTCGTGCTCGCGCGGCTCGCGGATTCCGGGCAGACGGAAGCCTTCATCAGCGACACGAACAAGTGGCTCGACGCGCAGGGTATTCCTGCCAAAGCGGGGGGCTGGAAGATCGCAGCCGGTCCTTTCGCGCAGAGCATCGACGTCATACGGATCGTTTTCTACGTGGCCATTCTCATCGTGTCGATCGTCGCTGTGATCATCATGATGAACACCCTCGTCATATCGGTCATGGAACGCACGGGGGAGATCGGGACAATGCGGGCGCTGGGCGCGCGCAAATCCTTCGTCTGGCTGATGTTCCTCACGGAGACGCTCACGGTCACGATCGTCTTCGGCCTTGTGGGCATCGCCATCTCGTCGCTGCTGGTGGGAATCGTGAACCTGCTCCACATCACCGCCGGCAACTTCTTCACGCAGATCATCTACGGCGGGAAGGTGCTGCGCCTGTCGATCAACCCGCTTTCCTTCCTGAATACGATTCTCATGGTTGCCGGAGTCGGGCTGGTGGCCCACCTGTACCCGGTGCTGGTCGCCTTGAAGGTGCCGCCCGTGCGGGCCATGCAGAACGAGTAGGAGAGAGCACATGTCACGCACATCACGCGGATCCATCGTATCCATGGCCCTTCGGAACCTGAACCGGCAGAAGAAGCGCACCGTCCTGCTGGGCGGGGCCATTGCCTTCGGTGTGATGATCATCACGATCATCGACGCCTTCGCAGGGGCCTTCATGCAGAACGTGAGCACGAACTTCGCGGATATCGCCGCAGGGCATATCTTCGTGTCGGGCAGCGAACAGACCGCCTCGGGGAAGAGCTACGCCGTCATCCATGACGACACAGCGCTCGTGCAGGTGCTCAAGGAGACCGGGATTCCGGCGGAGTACGTCTCCAAGCGCTCCATGGCGCAGGGGACGCTCATCTTCGAGAGCAAGAAGACGCAGGCCAACATCCAGGGTGTTGATTTCTCGAGCGAGCGCTACCTCACTGATCGCCTCATCCTCTCACAGGGCAGCTTCAAGGCGATGAGCAATCCACAGGGGCTCATCCTCAGCGAGCAGACCGCCCGCAAGCTCAATGCCCAGGTCGGCGACAGCCTCATCCTGCAGCTCACCACGGTGACCGGGCAGCAGAACGTGGGCGACATGACCCTCGTGGCCACGACGCCTGACAATGGCCTCATGTCGGGATTTTCGGCGTACGCCAACATCGCCTACGTCAACGAGCTCCTGAACCTCGCTCCGAACGAATACCAGAGCATGGGGATTTTTCTGCCCTCCCTCAGCGGCATGGATCGCTACGCTGACGCCTACTACAAGGACCTCAAGACGAAGGTGAACGTGAAGGAGCGGGTCAAAGCGACGGACCGGCCCGCAATGGGTGGCCCCATGGCAGCAATGTTCGGGGGCGGAACGACCGAGGAGAAGTGGACGGGCGTGCGCTACAGCGTCACGACCCTCGACGACATGCTCTCCTCGGTGAAACAGATCGTCAACGTGCTGAACTCCGTGTCCCTCGGCATCCTCATCGTGCTCTTCCTCATCATCATGGTGGGTATCCTCAACACTTTCCGCATGACGATGTTCGAACGGATCCGGGAAATCGGGACGATGCGCGCCATCGGCATGCAGCGCCAGCAGGTGCGCAGCCTCTTCATCCTCGAGGCCCTGTTCCTGGCAATCGCGGGGATGGTCGTCGGGCTCATCGTGGCAGCGATCATCATGGGCGTTCTGTCTCTGTTCAATCTCGGCGTGAATACGCCGCTTTTCATGATCCTGAGAAAAGGACACTTCAGCTTCAGTCTCCCCGTGGCGCGGGGAGTGATGAATGTCGTGATCATCACCGTGCTCACTCTGGCAGCGGCGGCTCTACCCGCGCGTACTGCGGCACGGCTCGAGCCGGCCCAGGCGCTTCGAACGACTAAATAGGTTCAGGGAGGAATCAATGCATCTTTTGAGACGTACCTCGATCGTGATACTGGCGCTGGCGGCCTTCGCTGTCGCCCCCCTCGGGGCGCAGAGCCCCGACTTCAACGCAATGCTGCGCGCCGTCGACGTGAACGGCAGCTTCACCAAGCTCGACTACTCCGCGGTGTTCACCATCGTCACGCAGAAGCCCAATGAGAAGGATTCGGTGATCCAGGTCCGGCTCTTCCGCAGGGACGACCATGACCAGATCGTATGGATCATGCAGAAGCCCGAGGCGCAGAAGGGCCAGGGCTTCCTCAAGGTGGACGAGAACATCTGGATGTACGACCCGGAGTCCGGCAAGTTCAGCCACAGCACGATGAAGGAGCAGATCCAGAACTCCAAGGCCAAGAGCTCCGACCTCAAGCGGACTTCATACGTGGACGACTACGACATCGCCACCACTGCCGAAGGCGTGCTGGGCAAGTACCCCGTGTGGGTCCTCACCCTCAAGGCGAAGAACAATGAGGTGAGCTACCCGACGCTGAAGCTCTCCATCCGCAAGGACAAGCCCCTGATCCTGAAGGAGGAGGACTTCAGCCTCTCCGACAGGCCCATGCGGACCGTGTACTTTCCCCCGACGTACATCGAGGTGGCGGGCAAGACGATCTCCTCCCAGATGCTTATCATCGACGAGCTGAACAAGGGGGAGAAGAGCCAGCTCACGATCTCCGACGTGTCGGTGGCGCCGCTTCCCGACGCCACGTTCTCCAAAGCGTTCCTCGGCCAGTCATCGAAGTAGGGGGGATCATGAAACGTATCACACTGTGCGCTGTGGCCCTCATGGCGGGGCTCGTCGCGCTGCCGCTTGCCGCGCAGGATGCGGGGCAAAGCTCGGGCCAATCATCCGCTCAATCCTCGGATCAGGCCTCGGGTGACGACATGTTCAATACCCCGGAGAGCGTCACGCAGACGACGGACCAGACCCAGAACGCCGCCCCGCGGGACGCGCTGTTGAAGGAGGCCACTCCGCGGATCACGGGGACCTTCACGAGCAAGGTGGCTGCCACGTGGAACTGGAACAACATCTGGAACCAGGCCTTCGAGCTCTTCAACCCGTCCGCCTCCAGCATCAACCAGCAGCAGACCGGCGCCGCGATCGGATTCGTCGCCCGACCCGACACGGACATCAGCATCACGGGAGAAGTCCGCACGTACTACCCGTTCACCCAGCAGATCACCGTGGGGACGGCCCCGAACACCACGACCTACGTGGTCCCGGACGTCACCATCTGGTCGTTGTATTCCAAGTTCACCTACGGGGACTCCCTCTTCCTCACCTTCGGGAAGCAGCCCATCAAGTGGGGCACGGGCTACTTCTTCAGCCCCGCGGATGACGTCTTCGCGCAAACCGCGGTCGACGTGACGAACCCGACCGCTGACCGTGAGGGTCCCCTGGCCTTGAAGGTCCAGTATCCGATCCCCGGCACGATGGACAACCTGTACTTCTTCACGGCCATGCCCAGCTCGAACGATCCGACAGCGGTGGCGAACATGAAGCCGTCGGATGTGGCTGTCGCGGCAAAGGCGGAGTTCCTCTTCGGGAACACGGAGGTGGCAGCCGCAGGGTTCTACCAGGGCAGCGTCCGGCCCCAGGCCATCCTCATGGCGACCACGGGAACGAACAACTTCAACTTCTTCGGAGAGGGCGTGGTTGCCTTCGCCAACCCCTCGGCGGATCCCTACCTCCAGAAATCCTCCACGGGGGTGTACTCCACCACCGACAGGAGCGCTGACACGATCTTCTCCGGCACTGCCGGCGTGATGTATTCCAATTCGGATTGGAACTTCACTTTCGTGACCCAGTACCTCTACAACGGATTCGGTTATGCTTCCCTCACGACGTCCGACCTTTTCACCGCCGCATTGGCAGGGAAGATCAGCGGTACGAGCCTCGCGAGCAATTTCTCTGGCCTGGGCAAGATCGGCCAGCACTACGGGGTTGTGTACGCGTCGTGGACCTCGATCTTCAACTCGAAGACGGACGTCTCCATCCTGGCTCTGGCGAACCTCTCCGACGGCTCGGGCTACATCAATCCGACGATTTCCGTGACAACGCTCACCTACGTGAAAATCTCCGGGGGCGTGAGCCTCTCCTGGGGAGGTGCGGGAACCGAGTTCGCCGATCCCGCGGGATTGATCAGCTATTTCCCGACCCTCAACGGCCAGCCGAATCCCAGCTACGATCCGAGCTACAGCCCTCTCACCGCTCAGCCCACCATGGGGTTCACCCTCGGACTCAGCTTCGGGACGGCATCCTTCTAAGAACGCACCGGGGGGGCCGCACGGCCCCCCGTATCTGCCGCCATGCGCGCCCCTGGGCCGCGCAGATCACCGCTTCCGTGCCCGGCCGGGCGGCCGGCCTACACCGGCTCCGCCACCTCCGCATGGAGGGCGAGCAGCGCGGGGAGCGTTTCTGGGGGCCTTCGGCCCATGCCGCATTCCGTTGCCACACCGAACTCGGGAGAGGACTTCAGGGCTGCCTGGATCCGGGCGCGCGCCCCCTCTGCGCCGTCCGTCGCATGGATGAGGCCGAGGTAGAGCTCGGTCCCTGGCTTCAGGGAAAGGTGGGAAAGGGGCGCGAAAAACGCCTCGTCGCTCCTCTCCCTGGGCACCGGCATGTGGATCCAGTGGATGGGGTGGTGCACGCCTGCTGAGAGCTTGTTCGCCACCTCGACGAGGAGGCCTGCGTCTGCGGGCTCCGCGAACCGCTTGCGCCCGAAGTCTCCGTAACAGAGGTGGTAACCGAGCTCCACGGGGCCGGCGACTGCATTGCCCAGCCGAACGAGGCGGTCGATGACGCCGCCCCTCACATTACCGAGGTGCGAGGTCCAGACCCCCTCCAGGAGGGCGAGCTCCACGGCCACGTCCCACTGCACCGATAGATCGTCGGCCGGTATCGCGGCGCAGATCTCCTTGAGCTCAGCGAGCATGCGCCGCTCGTAGGGCTGCTCCACGGCAGCCTGCGAGTCGGGATGCACGAACCTGTTCACCACCGCAAGCGGCGTGGGAAGGCTCACCTGGAACCGCATCTTCTTGGGAATCACGCCCGCCTTCTTCAACCTCTTGAACACGGCGTACGAGGCCTGCGCCGCCTCGGAGTATCCCAGAGCCCCGAACGAGAGGGACTTCGGATCGGTATCGGGACGAAGACGGACGCGGGGATACTCGGCGTAATGACCGGGCTCAGGGGGGATCGCCTCGAAAAACGGGAGGTTCGACAACAGGGGTTGCTGCCAGCGGATCCAGTTCTTCCGGGCCCCGGTTTCACCGTCGGGGATCCGGCGCAGATGGCTGCCGAGGACCGACGACACGGTGGACATCACCTCTTCCGCATCGCTCAGGGGAACGCTGCCGACCAGCATGGCACCACGGGGCTTTGCGTCCTTCATGGGCCTCTCCTTTCCCGAACGGGCTCTTGTGCAGAATGTAGCCGTTCGGGAAGGAGAAAACAATCGAAGCTGCACCCCCGCGGGTGCCCCTTACTCCTCCCAGCTCACCTCGTATTCGGTGTTCTTGTCGGGGAGGGAAACGACGGGCGGGCGGAAGCTCCAATGCCCAGAGACGCCCGTCTCACGCGCTGCAAGCTCGAAATGGCACATGGCGATCCCGATATCCGCCCTCTGGATATCCTCCAGCTTGACGATCCTGCCCGCGATCCCCGCCCTGTACCCGGATGTGCGCTGCAGGTAGAAGTGCCACGCCCCGCCGGCCCGCACGACGCGCCAGGGCTGCTTGTTCGATGCCGACGGCGCAAGACGCAGCATGTCGAGGGCGGCGGCGTACCGGCCGGCCGCGCCCCGGGACAACGGCGCATCGAATGCGGCGTCGAAGAACAGCTCCTCCCAGGGTTTGCGCCTGTCGCCGCCGACGCGCATGCGCAGCCCCCCGGCGCGCGCAGCTTGCTGGTCCCCGATCGTGCCGACCGCCACCACGGCGGGGATCCGCTCGCCAGCCGTGACGCTGATCCGCCGGGAGAAGGAGCTGCGGCTGAACGTGCCGCCCAGCCAGCAGGACCCGAGCCCCAGGTCCGTGGCGGTGAGGACGAGCTGCTCCATCAGGTAGCCGTAGTCCTCCAGGTAGAGCCCCGTGGGCGCGGCGGCGCCGATGAGGAACCCGGTTGCGGACTTGATGAAGCCGTAGGTTCCCAGGCCGCGCAGCGCCGTGCCGTCTCCGTCCTCGGCGGCGACGAGCTGGAAACGCGGCCGTGTCCCCAGAGGGCCGGGACCCGTCGCGGCAGCGGCCTCGGCAAGCGTTCGCCGTACGTGGGCGGGGATCGGCTCGGGAAGATATTCTCGGCAGGAAAAGCGACGCTGCACGAGGTCAGCGACGGGAACGGTGAAGCTCATTGCGGATGTACCCCTTGGATACGATGGAGACTGCCACTAAACGGCCCTGCTGCGCAAGTGCAGCATGGGTCTATCCCCCTCCCCTCCCTGACGGTATAGTCCCAGAGGCAGGAGGCAATGGTGACCGGCTCTTTTTCCCTGCTCTCCCCTGATCGGGCGCTCGGCGCCGTGGAGAGCGTGTGCGGCTGCACGCTCGACGGGACCATGGAGGGCTATCCCAGCTACGTGAACCGCGTCTACGGCGTCCGATCGGAAACCGGGGAGCGCTACGTGGTGAAGTTCTACCGGCCCGGTCGGTGGGACAGGAACGCGATCCTCGACGAGCACCGCTTCCTGCTCGACTGCTCGGAAGCCGAGATCCCGGTTGTCGCGCCGCTCGTCGACACCGACGGGGAGACGCTGCACGAGCTCGTGGCAAAGGAGGAAGGGGAGACGCAGACCTTCTTTTTTTGCGTGTTTCCGCGCATGGGGGGCCGCACGTTCGAGCCGGAATCGGCTGACGACCTCATCCGACTGGGTGCGCTCCTGGGAAGATGCCACGCGGTGGGGGAGAAGCGACCAGCGGCATCGCGCGCCGTGTGCTCGCCCCGGCCGCTGACCGCCTCCTTCGTGGAAGAGCTTCTCTCCCAGGGGCTCGTCCACCCCGAGTGCAGGGACGATTTCAAGTCCGTCTGCGCCGGGACCATCGACCTCATCACCCCGCTCTTCCAGGGTGTGCCCGCCCAGCGGATCCACGGGGATTGCCACAGGGCCAACGTCATCGACCGCCCGGGGCAGGGCCTGGTGCTCATCGACTTCGACGACATGATGAGCGGGCCGGTGGTGCAGGACCTCTGGCTCGTGCTCCCCGAGCACGCGGAGAACAGCACGCGGGAGCTCGCCCTGCTCCTCGAGGGCTACGAGCCGTTCCACCCTTTCGACAGGGCGACGATTTCCCTCATCGAGCCGCTGCGGTTCATGCGCATGATCTACTTCCTCGCGTGGCGGGCGCGGCAGCGCAACGACCACTGGTTCCGGGAGAGCTTTCCCGACTGGGGCACCGAAGCCTTCTGGATCAAGGAGACGGAGGATCTCCGCGAGCAGGCAACCGCCGTGCGCGCGTCTCTGAACCGCTGAGGGCGGGCCGCGCGTCCTCAGCCGCCAAATTTGCGCCGGAGGCGGTTTTGGGGTAGTATCGAGGGTCGTTGGCATGAAGCTCCGAGCCCGTCTCCTCTTTATCACAGTATGCGCCCTTCTGATCCCCGTGCTCGTCGCCATCGCCGTGGCGGCGGCGGTGGTCGTGGAGAGCAGCGGCCGCTCGCAGGAAGCGCGCTTCCGCTCCGCGCTGGACCTGATCCAGAAGGACATCTCCGATACCGAGCAGCGCTACCGCACCACGATAGCCCGCGTGGCCATCTCCCCGATCCTCCAGGACAAGGTGTACGTGTACAACAAGTACTGGGGCTTCTTCAGCAAGGACACGCTTGACAGCGACATCGCCGTGCTCCGCGACGAGCTGGAGAACAGGCTCCTCTCGGAATCCGTCGACACCATCGCCGTCTACAGGACCGAGGCCATGCGCTATACCTCGGTCGTCGTCGTTGGCAACTCCACCTACATCCGCGACAGCGTGCCGCGCGACAGGCCCGGCCTCCTCGTGGGACAGCCCGAATACGCCCAAACCCCCGACGGGTTTTACGCCACCTTCTACATGCCCGTGTTCCGCGACGGTGAGGAGATCGGCATGCTCGCCATGCAGAAGGCCTTCAACCGCGGATACCTGGAGGCGCTGTCGCTGCGCTTCAACATCGGCATCGCGCTGTATGCACAGGGCCTCTACCGATACTCCTCGCTTCCCGGCATCGACGCGGCGGGCGTGCTCTGGACACGGTCCCATCCCATGACGGGCGGTCCCTTCTCGGGGACCTACCGTTTCGAAGGCAGGCTCTACAAGTACCTCGGGTCCTTCTTCGACATGGGAAAGACGACGAAGTTCTTCCTCTTCGTCGGCGGACCCTCCTCCATCACGCGGGCCGACTGGTGGCAGAACTTCACGCGCCTGTCCATCATCCCCCTCATCTGCGTGGCCTTTGCCACGGTCCTCTTCCTCATCTGGGGAAGCGCGGTCATCAGGGCGATCAGTCCTCTTCTCACCGCATCGGAGGCGGTGGGACGGGGACAGTACAAGGTGAGCCTGCCGGTAGAGCGGCGGGACGAGTTCGGCGAGCTGTACCGCGGCTTCTCCCGCATGGCGGAGCAGCTGGAGGAGAACGCCGCCGGGCTGGAGGAGAGCAAGCGCATGCTCGTCACCAGCGAAAAGATGGCGGCAGTGGGGCGTTTTTCCGCGGGGGTGGCGCACGANNACGAGATCAACAACCCCCTGGGCATCATCCTCAACCACGTGCAGCTGCTGCGATCCGGCAGGCTCCAGGACGCGGAGAGGGAGGATTTCCTCGCGCGCATGGAGACGGAGATCAAGCGGGTGAATCGCCTGCTCAGGAACCTCCTCAACCATGCCACCGACGAAGAGCTTTCCTTCAGGGACATGGGCCTGGAATCCGTGGTCGCGGAGGTGGTGCAGCTGTTCACCCCGAAGCTCGCGCTGCGCGGCGTCAAGGTGGAGGTGGGGCCCTTCCCCCCGGGCGCCATCATCGAGGGGGACCCTGACGCCATCAAGCAGGTCTTCTTCAATCTCCTCTATAACGCCATCCAGGCCATCCACCACGATCACGGGCTCGTGCGCATCGACGCCGACGCCGGACCCGCGGGCTTCCGGGTCACCGTCACGGACAACGGTGAGGGGATGGACGAGGCGACCCGTGCCTCGATCTTCCGACCCTTCGTGACGCGCAAGCAGGGCTACGGGACGGGGCTGGGGCTGTCCCTCAGCCAGACCATCATGAAGCAGCACGGAGGGAGCATCGAGGCCCGCGGCGAGCCCGATGTCGGCACCACCGTCACCCTCTGGTTCCCCCGAAGGGAGGAAACCGCGTGAATCAACGCGTTTTTTCGGTCCTCGTCGTGGACGACGAGGAGGGCATGCGTCTGGGCCTGGAGAAGGCCCTTTCCCTCGAAGGCTACCGGGTGGCCTGCGCGGCAACCGGAGCCGAAGCCCGCCGCATGGCCAAGGGCGGACGCTTCGATTGCGCCTTCGTCGATCTGAAGCTCCCCGATATCGCGGGCACGGAGCTGCTCTCGGATCTGCGCGACGCCGGCAGCGCCGTGGTGATGATCACCGCATACGCGTCGGTGGACACGGCCGTGCGGGCGATGAAGCTCGGCGCGGTGGACTATCTGCAGAAGCCCTTCGACAACCAGGACATCGTCGCTCTCGCCGAACGCCTGTGCAGCGGGAGCCGCTCCTCGCGCACCGCTGCCCCCGAGGAGGGTTTCGTCGCGGCAAGCCCGCCGATGAAGCACATCGTGGACACCCTGCGCAAGGTGATGGACTCGGAGATCCCCCTCCTCCTCCAGGGGGAGAGCGGAACGGGCAAGGAG
>PLNO01000207.1 GCA_003141795.1 Spirochaetaceae bacterium
CGCCGTTCTCGCCGACAAGCGCCCTGACCTCCGCTTCCTCGATGTCCATCGAGATGGAGTTCAGCACGCGAACACCCGAAAAGCTCTTGCTGATGTTTTTCGCGCTCAATAAAGACACGTCCGCCCCCTCGCATTCACGGAGATGCACGCCGGCGGCCCGTAGCAGAATCGCCAGCGTGCGATGGGTCAATGCAGAACCGGGCTATTTGCCGGCCGCTGCGGCCTTGTCTTTCGCGATATCCGCCAGATACGTGTCGACGTTCGCCCTGTCGACGTTGAACATCGGCTGCTGCACTGTCTTCGCGACTTCCTGTTTCCTCAGCAGCTTCACGGCCGATTCGACCATGATCTTGCCGAGGGTGATGGGAGGTGTCGCCACCGAGAACGCCATCCCGCCCTTCTTCGCGGTAAGCGGCTTCTTGAGCTCGGAGCAGGCCTGATCGGAGGCGTCGATCCCGCACACGGCGACGTCGTCCCTGTTGGAGTTGTGCACAGCGGCGAGCGCGCCCAGCGCGCAGGAATCATTGATCCCGTAGACGAAGTTCACCTCGGGGTGCGCCTGGAGGATGGACTCCGTCACGGTCAATCCCGCCTCCGCGGAGCCGCCGGCATCCTGCTGAGCGACGATGACCGCCTTCGGCATGTTTTCCGCAAGATACTGCTTGAAGAACGTCGCCCGCTTCTGGGGCTCGGTGATCTTGGGAATGTCGAGGATCGCGATCTTCGGGGTCTCACCGGGGCGGTTTGTGTTCCACCACTCGACGAAGGACTTGCCGACGAACAGTCCGACATCCTTCTCGTCCAAGCCGCAAAACACGTCTTCCTCCGCAGCGTGGTTGCCTTCGGTCACGATCACGATGCCCTTCTTCTTCGCTTCCTTCAGAACGGGCGCGAGGGCAGCGGAATCGATCGGGTAGCCAATGATTGCGTCGACTCCCTTGATCATGTAGCTCTCGATGATCGAGACTTCCTGCTCCACCGAGCTTTTTGGGTCCTCGACGAAGACCTGGACCTTCGTTCCATCAGCGGGGGGAATCTTGTAGCCGAGGGCCACCTGCTGCATGAACTCGTGCTCCATTGTCAGCACGAGCGCCAGCACCTTGAAGGTTTTCGCTTCGGGGGCCTTCTTCTCCTGCCCTCCGTTTGCAAACGCGGCGCTGCTGAGGATCATGATCGTCAGGGGCACGATCACGAGAAGCCGTGCGCACTTTCCTCTCATCGTCATAACCACCTCCTGGGGGATTCGAATGCAAGGTATATAGCAAGATGGGTGCCAAGGGTAGCGATACCGCGCGACTGCGTGCTTTCCACGCGCATTCGCGGGAAAAGCACGCATACCACGGCGTGCGGGAATGGGGAAAAGATTCCCCATTGCGCTTCGCGGTCGCGGGGCGCCGGTTACCCGTTCGTACGGGGAAAAAGCTTTACTCCCTTCCGAGCATGCACTACCATTTCGTCTCCATGGACGCCCGGCTTTTCAGGATACTCGTCGTCGACGACGAAAGGGAGATGTGCATTTCCCTTTCGCGCATCCTCACGGCCAAGGGATATGAGGCGCACTACGAAACTGACCCGTCCCGGGTCCTTCCGCATCTGGAAACGCAGTGCGTCGACCTGCTCCTGCTCGACATCAAGATGCCGAGGATCGGCGGAATCGATCTGCTTCGGATGATCAAGACGCACAAGATCGACGTACCCGTGATCATGATCACCGCCTACGCGTCGTTCGACAACGCGCTCCTCGCAATGAAGTTCGGGGCTCAGAACGTGTACCCGAAGCCGATCGACACCGACCGGTTGCTGGAAGAAATCGGCAAGTTCGCCATAGGCGCCAGCGCCGGGGGCGCCAGCGCCGGGAGCGCCGTTCGGGCCCCCGAGCTCGACTACCGCAGCGACGCGATGAAACGGGTGATCGAAAGCGCGGAGAAGGCGGCCGCATCGGACGTGCCCGTCCTCATCACGGGAGAGACTGGAACCGGCAAGGAGCTCGTCGCCGACTTCCTCCATCAGCGGAGCCCGCGCACGCACAAAGCGTTCACCAAGCTCAACTGCGCGGCGATTCCCGATTCCCTCCTGGAGAGCGAATTGTTCGGGCACGAGAAGGGTGCTTTCACCGGGGCTGAAGGTGTGGTCAGGGGGAAGTTCGAGGCATCCGACGCAGGCAGCATCTTCCTCGACGAAATCGGGGATATGAGCGTCGCCTCGCAGGCCAAGATCCTCCGCGTGCTGCAGGAGGGGGCTTTCACGAGGCTGGGGGGCACGAAACCGGTCACCGTGGACGTGCGGGTGATCTCAGCGACGAACAGGGACATTACGCGGCTCATCCGCGCCGGCGCTTTCCGCGAGGATCTCTACTACCGGCTATCCGTCGTCACGATCGACGTGCCTCCCCTGCGCAACCGGGTGGAAGACATCCCGCACCTGACCCGGATCTTCATCGACGTGTTCAACAGGAAGTACGGGAAGCGGATCCGTTCGATCTCCTCCGACGTCACCCAGATCTTCCTGTCCCACGGGTGGCCGGGAAACGTCCGGGAGCTCCGCAACTGCCTCGAACGGGCCGTGATCTACTGCGACGGGGATACACTCGGAATCGGGGACCTGCCCGGCCAGTACGGCCACGGCTGGCAAGCATGCGACCCGTCGAGCTTTGCCGAGAAGTCGAGCCAGATGACGAAGGCGATCATCCTCGAGGCGCTCTCCCGGACGGAGGGGAGCAAGCAGAAGGCGGCGGAGCTCCTTCGCATCGACCGCAAGACCCTGTACAACAACATGAAAAAGCTGGGACTGCGGTGACGACCGCGATCGGCCAGCCCCTCCTGAAGATGAAGGACATCCGCGTCGCCTACGACAGCTTCGAGGCGCTCAAGGGTGTGGACTTCACGCTGCGCGCCGGGGAGATCCACGCGATCGTGGGCGAGCACCGTGCCGGGAAGTCCAGCCTCGTGAAAGTCCTGGCCGGATCGTTTGGGAAGTATTCGGGGGATATCACGCTCAGGGGTAAGAACTACGTCGCGTTCAACGAGCGGATGGCCATCGACAACAGGATAACGATGTTCTACCAGGGCTTGAACGTGATCCCGACGCTGAGCGCCGTGCAGAACATCTTCCTGAGCAAGATACCCAAGAGGTACGGGATCTTCTCCGATTATGGACGGATGAACTCGATGGTCAGGGGATTCATGCGCACCCTCGACCTGGACTTCAACATCGCCACCCCGCTCATGAACCTGCCCATCGGCGTGCAGAACATGGTGGAGCTGATCAAAGTGTTCCTCTTCGATCCCGAAATCATCATCCTCGACGAGATCTCCAGCCGTCTGACCCCCATCGAGATGGAGAAGGTGTATCCGTACATCCTCGAGCGGAAGAGCAAGGGCACGTCGATCATCTACATCACCCACTACATGAACGAGGTGTTCCAGTTCGCCGACCGCGTCACGGTGCTGAAGAACGGGACCTCCATGGGCACGGAGGAGATCAGGAACATCGACAACTTCACGCTCTACCGGATGGCCTATTCGTTCGTCCTCACCAGGAACGAGCTCCAGGAGGACAACATCAAGCTGTACTACCTGAAGATGTACAACGAGCAGATCATCAGGAACCTCCCGATCGGCGTCATCATCCTCGATCCTTTGAACGCCATCTACCTCATCAACAACTCGGCGCTGACCTTGATCGGGGCGGGCGACGACGTTTTCGACAGGGGTTTCTCCTCCCTCCTGGAAAAGCTTTCCGGGGAGACCCGCGACGACATGCTCTCGAAGATCCGTCAAGCCACCGAGTTCACGTGGGAGGAGATCCAGTTCGAGAGCAAGCACGTCAGGGTGAAGTATTTTCCGTTCAAGGATTCGCTGGGGACCGTCATGGGAAACATCATCCTGATCGAGGACATCTCCAAGGACGTCTCTTTCAGGGAATACTACATCCGCACGCAGAAGGTGAGCTCGATCGCCGAGCTTGCCGCGGGCATCGCGCACGAGATCAACAACCCGCTCGCGANNATCAACAACCCGCTGGGCATCATCAAGAATTACGTCACGCTGCTCAAGCTCGAGGCAGGGAACGCCGATGCCCTGCCGCTCATCTCCAAGATCAGCGCCGAAATAGAGAGGATCAAGGAAATCATCGCGAGCCTTCTTTCCTTCTCGAAGCTGACCTCGAAAACGGGAAGATCGATGGACCTTGCGAGCGCCCTCAACGAAACCATCGTGCTGCTCGAGCACAAGATGGCGGAAAAGAGCATCGTGCTGACGCGGCGCGTGCCGGAAACGCCGACGATGATCACGGGTGACGAGAACCGGATACGGCAGGTCTTCGTCAACCTGCTGATGAACAGCGTCGAGGCCGTCGACGCGAACGGGACGATCGAGGTCGAGCTCCGCCGCAAACTCGACGACGGCGTCGTGGAGGTCCTGATCGCCGACAACGGCAGAGGAATCGACGAGAGCATCCGTGACATGGTCTTCGAGCCCTTTTTCACGGACAAGGAAGGGAAGAACAACACGGGTCTCGGGCTCACGATCTGCCACCACATCGTCCAGGCGCACGACGGGGTGATCTATTTCGAGAGCGTCCCCGGCGTGAGGACGGTGTTCACCGTCGCTTTCCCGCTCGTCGTGGACGCTTTCAAGGAGGGGGTGAAAACATGAATCTGAGTGAAGGCGCTGCCCGTCCCCGTCTGGGGGTCCTGCTCGTCACGTCGGGATGGTTCCGCGAGGTCGGTCTCCAGGGGGCGGGGTCGGACACCTCGGAATCGGTAGCCAGGGCGGGGTCGGAGATCGTCGAGAGGATCGCGGATTTCGCCGAACCTGTGTGTGACGGCGTTCTTTTCTCCGCGGAGGACGCGGAAAAGGCCGGACGGAAGATGCGGGAAAACGGCGTTGACGGGATCCTGCTGGTGCCGCTCATGTGGTGTGAAGATGCCATCCCTCGCGCCGCACTCGGGCATCTGCGCGGCGTCCCCCTTGCGCTGTGGACCTACTCCCCCGGGGTCTCCCTTCCCGAGCGTCTCCCGTTCCAGGTCATGCTCCGCGGATCGGGTGCCGTCTGCACGATGCAGCTCTCCGGCATGCTGAAGCGGGAGGGGGTGGGGTTCCGCTCGATCGTCGGGCATGCCGGGGATGCCGCGGTCTTCCAGGAGATAGAATCGTTCGCTCGGGCAACGGCCGTGCGGCGGTGTCTGCACGACGCGAAGATCGGGATGCTCCCCTTTCCCTGCGATCAGATGTCGGCCACATGGGTGGACGAGTTCGGCCTGCGCGCACGCTATGGCGTTCAGGTACGGCATCTTACGCTTGAGCGCGTGCGTCGATGCGCCGCGGGATGCTCACGGGATGAGGTGGCGGCGTTCCGGCAGGCGACAGTGCGAAGCGGCGCACGCATCGAGGTCGACGATCGCAATCTCGAGGAGGGCATCCGCTACGCGCTTGCACTCGGACAGGTCATCCGTGAAGAGGGGCTTTCCGCTCTCTCCCTGAACGACGTCATCGCGGAGATGCACGAGAGCTTCGGCCTGCGGCCGTGCCTGTGCAACCCCGCGCTGTCGGACTCGGGCGCCGTCATTTCGATGGAGGCGGACATCGGCGCGGCGGTAGCCATGCTCGCGCTGCGACTCTTCACGGGGAGCTCCCCGTTCTACACGGAGCCGCTTTCCGCGGATTACGCGGCCAACGCGCTGATCATGGGCCATGCCGGCTACCACGACATCCGCAACGCGGATCCCGCGGCACCGGTCCGGATCATTCCCGACGTGGAATACGAAAACTCCGATCGATTCACCGGCGCGGCAAGCTACTTCAAGTACCGTGCGGGTGAGGTTACCGTGGTGAACTCGGTCTGGGACGGGAAAGGCCTGCAGTGGTGCTGCGCCGAAGGCCGATCCCTGGCAGGGCCCGCCCGCCTGGAGGGCAACGCGCATCTCGTGTTTCAGCCCGAGCTACCGCTCAAGGAGTTCTACCGCTCCGCGGTGAGCGCGGGGGTCAGCCAGCACTGGCAGTTCGTGCGCGGGCATATCGCCGCGGAGCTTGCCCTTCTCTGCGACGTGCTCGGGGTGCGCTGCATACGGCTCGATGGACAGGGGTGAAACGGGGGCGTGTCGGCCGCGCGACGTAGCCCCCCACGGCCGGTCCTACTTCAGGAGCTTTTCCCTTATCTCGGCGACCGTTTCGGCAAGGGCCTCGTCGATGTAGCGCGCGCCCATGGCGGAGTCGGTATGCTGCCGCGGGTCCTGCTCGCTTCGGACGGTGAAGTCGGGAGTCGGTGAGCCGTCGAACGTGTCTCCGTCGACGATCGCATACCGCGTGTTGGGAAGCGGCCCCTTTGCAGGCAGCCGTGTGAGGTCGACGCAGTACGGCCACATTGCGGAGAGCATCGAGGTCTCTTCCGCGGTCGCATGCCCGATGGATCCCGCGATGAGCGACCGGGGGAACCCGGGGTACACCCACATGATCCGTGCGGTGTCCGAAGCGTTGTACTCCCTGCAGAGCCGATCGAGGGTGGCGCGCTGGTTGTCCGCGCCGTGGCCGTTGACGATCACGATGCGGCTGAACTTCATGCGGTCGAACAGCGCGTCCACCGTGCCGCGCACGATCGTACTGAAAACCTCCTCCTTCAGGTAGGCGCTCTGAACGGAGTTGGCCGGGAAGTCCATCCCTTCGACGTAGTCGGTCGAATTGAAGCCGAGGCTCGCGAGGGTCTCGGGCCTGCGCTCCCGCTCGGTGCCGACGTACAACGGGGGGAAGTACGGGCAGGAGAGCGCTGAGGCCAGACGCCGGGCGAACGCGTGGGCGAGCAGGGGATCGCAGCCCATCGCCAGATGCGGACCGTGCCACTCGATGGGCGCGAGGGGGAGGATGACCAGACCCGTGGCCGAACGGAGCGCTGCCACCTCGTCGGGGAACAGATACGCCATGTTGAAATCCCCGTCGTCCCGTGGTCTCCTCTGTGCAGCCATGTCAGCCCTTCTCCTTCCCTGAATGTGGAAGCCGCCGCGCGGCGGCCGGGTCCAGCGTTTCCCAGAAATGACGCTCCGCGAGCATTGCGGCACCGATCGCCTCGTCGTAGTAATCGTAGGCGGCGTAGGCGATGCGAAGATCCACGAGCATCTCGGGTATCACGCGCTGGCGGATCCGGAGGTCGATGGGGTCCTTCAGAAACTCCGCGAGCGTGCCGACCGCGCCCCCGACGACGAGCGTGCGCGGGTTGTGCAGCTCGATGAGCGTCGCGCAGGCGTCCCCGAGGACGAGCCCCAGATCGTACAGCGTCGAGCGCGCGAGCCTGTCGTTGGCGAGCGCCGCCTCGAGGATCTTCGCGAGTGAGAGCCCGTCCTCGCCGGTGCGCTGCAGGGTCGTGATCACCCCTTCCTGCAGGAGCTTGCGGAAGCGGCGGAGGATGCTGGTCTGGGAGACGACCATTTCCAGGCATCCGACGTTTCCGCACGAGCAGCGGTCCCCGTCCTCGGCGACGTGCATATGGCCGATCTCTCCGGCAAGGCCGTTTGCTCCCCTGCAGAGATCGCCCTTGAGGACGATGCCCGCCCCGACACCCTCTCCGAGGTACAGCACGACGAGCGGCTCCGCGCCGGCACCGCCCTCGCGGGAACGCTCGCGCCACGTGATGCAGCGCGCGGGATCCTCGACCGTCACCGGCACGGAGAACTTCTCCTCGAGGATCTGGCGCAGCGCGATGTGCGTGATGCCTGCCACGCGCAGGCCGTGCAACCAGAGCCCCTTGTCCGTGTCCACCATGCCCGGAGGCGCGATGCCCAGCGTGAGGAGCGTGCGGCCGGCCAGCGCGTCGGTAGAGAGAAGGTGCTGCACCTCGTCGGTGATCTGACAGAGGATGTCGGTGAGATGGTTCTCGGGATTCGCCGACAGCGCGAGTGAATACTCCTGCTTGCAGAGCACGTTCAGGGCGGAATCGATGGCCACCAACCGGAACGAGGATGCCTCGAAGAAGATGCCGACGGTGAAGCCGATATCGGAGGAGATCCTGTAGATTGTCGATGGACGGCCGCTGCGCGTGGCCGTCTTGCCGACCCGCTGGATGAGCCTTCCGTCGAGGAGCGCGTTGAGCACCGATGTGACGGAAACCGCGCTCAGGCTCGTGTACCGTGCAATCTCATTCCGGGTGGGGGATTCCAGGAAGTGGAGAGCTTGAAGAAGTTTGACGTCCTTTGCTGTAAACTGCATAGGTTTCGTTAAAAATAGACGGAAATGCCGGTGGCTGCAAGCAAAGCGTCGAAAAAAGAGGCGCACTGATGTGTATCTGGTAATGGTCCTGAGCCGGCGCCCCTGCTACTTCTCACCATTGGCTCTGATTTTAATGTAACTGAAGGTTTTTTGCAAGAGAAATCTGGCAGTTAATCAAAAGATATGATAAAAATATGTTGACATACAGGGTTTCAATGCTATTATTCCTGTAAAATCTCACCTAACGGAGGATCGACCATGCCGGGACCAGGCTTTGAGTGGATAGGGGCGGAAGAAGAGAAGGAAGTGCTCGAGGTTCTGCGGAGCCGCTGGATGTTCCGGTATGGGGACGAGAAGGACCCCGCGTTCAAGCGCAAAGTGAAAGGCCTCGAGGAGATGGTGGAGAAGAGCTTCGGCACGCGGCACGCCCTGGCGGTCACGTCCGGCACTTCGGCGCTTATCACCGCCCTCTCCGCACTGGGCATCGGCCCCGGGGACGAGGTGATCGTTCCGGGCTACACGTTCATCGCTTCGATCTCTTCAATCGTCATCGCCAGGGCGGTGCCCGTGCTTGCCGAAGTGGACGAGAGCCTGACACTGGACCCGGCGGATGTTGAGAAGCGCATCACCCCGCGCACGAAGGCCATCATGGCCGTCCACATGCTGGGCAACCCCTGCAACCTCGACCGTCTGGCGGAGATCGCGCGCAAGCACAACCTCATCCTCATCGAGGACAGCGCACAGGCTTTCGGCGGCTCATGGAAGGGAAAGAGGCTGGGCACGATCGGAAAGATCGGGATCTATTCCTTCAACATCTTCAAGACCATCAATGCCGGAGACGGCGGGATGGTCGTCACCGACGATGACGAGCTGTACTTCCGCGCCTTCGGCTATCACGATCAGGGGCATTTCCCCAGCCGCTCGGGCGTCGAGGTCGGCAACCGCTCGATCATCGGCCAGAACTACCGCATGAACGAGCTCACCGGCGCGGTTCTCATCGCGCAGTTCCGCAGGCTCGACCTCATCATCGACCGGCTGCGCCACATCAAGGCGCGCATGAAGGACGAGCTCAGGGGCGTGCCCGGCGTGAGCTTCCGCCGCATCAACGACGAGGCGGGCGAATGCAATACGCTGCTCACCGTGTTCCTGTCGACGAAGGAAGCCGCGGAGAAGGTCGCCAAGAAGCTCGGCACCGCCACCATGAACAAGTCGGGATGGCACGTGTACAACAACATGGAGCAGATCCTCGGCAAGAAGATGGTCACCGATCACGGCTGCCCCTACGAGTGCAGCTGCTACCCCTGCCAGCAGGAGTACAAGAAGGGCATGCTCCCCGTCACCGACAGGCTGCTGGAGCGGGCCATCAACATCTCCGTGGGCGTCGTGGACAAGGGGCTGGGCGCCGGGTTCGGCATCCACCCGCACTCCACCGACAAGGAGATCGACCAGAAGGCGCAGGAGTTCATCAGCGCGGTGAAGGAATCCGTCTAGCCACGGAAGGCGAAGGCGAGCGAGGCCAGGGATGGCCGAAAGCGAGCCTCTAGGAGAAGTCATGATCAACGTCGCCGTCATCGGAACCGGATACATCGGCCCCGTCCACATCGAAGCGCTGCGCCGCATCAGCGGCGTCACGGTGAAGGGCGTGGCCGACGCGAACGCCCAGCTCGCCCGCGCCACCGCGGAGCGCTACAATATCGAGAAGGTGTACGCCGACTACCACGAGGTGCTCGCCGATCCGTCCATCCACGTGATCCACACCTGCTCGCCCAACCGCCTGCACTACGCCATGAACAAGGAGGCGATCGAGAAGGGGAAGCACATCCTCTCCGAGAAGCCCCTCGCCATGACCGTGCGGGAGGCGGAGGAGCTCACCGAGCTGGCCGAGAAGAAGGGCGTCGTCACCGGCGTCGATTTCTGCTACCGCTACTATCCGGTCGTATTGGAGATGGCCCTGCGCGTGCGCAGGGGCGACGCGGGTGCCGTGCGCATGGCCACCGGCACGTGGTTCCAGGACTGGCTCTCGTGGATCACCGACTACACGTGGAGGCTCGAGCGCGAGCAGAGCGGGGATTCGAACATCTCCGCCGACCTGGGAAGCCACTGGTTCGATCTCGTGCAGTTCGCAACGGGTTTGAAGGTGACGGAGGTGATGGCGGATTTCGCGACGATCATCCCGGTGCGCAGGAAGCCCGCGCGCGCCACCCTCGCCTTCGAGAAGGTGACCGACGTGCCCTTCACCGAGGTGAAGGTGGAGCTGGAGGAGTACTCCGCCATCCTCTTCCGCCTCTCCAATGGCGCGCCCGGCTCCTTTACGACCTGCCAGGCCGCCATAGGGCGCAAATCCGACACCGAGCTCCAGATCTACGGCAGCGAATGCTCGTACGCGTGGAACCACAAGCGCTCCAACGAGATGTGGATCGGCCGCAGGGACAAGCCCAACGAGACGCTGATCGAGGGCCCTGCCGTGCAGGACCCGGCGATCGCCGCCTACACTTCCCTGCCCACGGGACACCCCATGGGTTACCACGACGCGGTGCTCAACCTCTTCCGCGACTTCTACGACGTCGTGAAGTCCGGCGGGAAGGAGAAGCAGGGCGGGCTGCCCCGTCCGACCTTCCGCACCGGCGCTGACGAGATGCGGATTCTCGAGGCGGTGGTCGCGTCCAACCGCACCAGGGCGTGGACCGCGGTGAAGTGACGGGCGCGTGCAGCAATTCTCAGTTTGCGTCTCACGGATGGGCACTTCTCATTTTGCCCCACGATA
>PLNO01000302.1 GCA_003141795.1 Spirochaetaceae bacterium
GAAGAACGCATTGCGCACGGAATCGATGTCGGACGGCTTGTCGCGCGCGATCTCGTCGGCGATCCTCCGCACGCAGGCGCGCGCCTCCTCGACGTCTCCGTCGCGGATGCAGGCGCCGATCCGTGCCAGGATGTCCCGTTCGAGGGCGAATGAGCTCTCCGGCCGATCCGCGCTGAACAGCAGCGCATTCCCGTCACCATAGAAGGNNGCCAGCCGCATACCGGTGCGCCGACCCCGATGGTGACGGAAACGTTTCCTGCGCAGACGGCGCGCAGCGTGTCGATGAGCTCCCGGTAGGTCGAGCGGGCCGTTGGTTCGAGCACCTTGCGGGCAACGACGATCGCAAGCACGTCGTCCTCCACGAACCCGAGAAAAGCGGAGGGCGTGGAGAAGAGCCCGAGGGAGCCGCAGGCGAGGAGCATCCGGTGGCGGATGAGTGGCTTGTCCGCTTCGGTCACGGAGCGATCCCACCGAAGCACCGCGGTTGCAGCGGTGAAGGCAGTTCCCGGCTCGAAGGCGGGCAACGAGTCGGTGAAGGCCGCGCGCAGCTCCGAAAGCGTCGCCGATCCCTGCACGAGCCTGCGGATGATCTGTTCCCTCACGAGGCAGGCGGTATCCCGCTGTGCGAGGCGCAGGCGCTCGGTTTCCGCCCGCGCGGCCGCCTCTGTTTCGTGCGCCGCAACCGCGATGCGCACGACCTCGGCAACCTCCCCGGGATCGATCGGCTTCTCGATGTAGCTCACCGCCTGGAGTCTGATGGCGGTCTTGAGGTAGTCCTTGTCCGCGAATCCGCTGAGGAAGACGATCTTGCAGAAGGGGTACAGGTCGCGGAAGCGCTGCGCGAGGTGCAAGCCGTCCATGCGCGGCATGCGCACGTCGGTGAGCAGGATGTCCGGGGGGGTCGCTTGAGCGATCGCGAGCGCCTCCGCGCCGCCACGCGCCGTGCACACCGCGCCGACTTTCAGGGTCGTCCACGGGATGTAGCGCTCGAGGCTTTCCCGTGTCGTCTTCTCGTCATCGACGATCAAAAGCCGCAGCATCACGTCCTCGAGCGGACTATAGCACAGGCGTCGGTCCGGGCATAACGATATTTCCCGCCGCACGGTGACGACCGTAATATTTCGGAGGAAATCGAAATATTTTCCTGTCCCCGCAGACAGGGCTCCCGTCTATACTGAGGCTGCGTGAGTGCACCCTTGGGCAGGCGGGGAGTTCTTTCGGAGCTCTCCCGGAACAGGACGCTCTACCTCATGTTCCTCCCCGTGGCGGTCTGGTTCGTCGTCTTCTGCTATCTCCCCATCGGCGGCATCATCCTCGCGTTCAAGGATTTCAACTACCGTGACGGCATCCTGGGAAGCCCCTGGCACGGGTTCAGGAACTTCGAGTTCTTCTTCCGCTCGGGCAAGGCGTGGAACGTCACGAAGAATACGCTGCTGTACAACCTCATCTTTCTCTCCCTGTACACCGTCATCTCGATGTTCACCGCCATCCTCATATCTGAGGCCGCGGGACGGAGGTTCAAGAAGGTTGCCCAGACCTTCATGTTCCTCCCCTATTTCATCTCCTGGGTCGTCGTGTCGGCCTTCCTGTACAATCTGTGCAACTACGAATACGGGATGCTCAACCGCGTGCTCGTGGCACTCGGCGGCCACGCCATCAATGTCTACGGCACGCCGCTGTACTGGTACTTCATCCTTCCCTTCATGTACCTCTGGAAATGGATCGGTTTCGGGACCGTCCTCTACCTGGCGGCGATCATGGGGATGGATCAGGAGTGCTTCGAGGCGGCCGTGATAGACGGTGCGAACGAGTTCCAGAAGATCTCCAGGATCATCCTCCCGCTGTTGAGGCCCACGATGGTGCTCCTCATCCTCCTGGGTCTCGGTCGGGTCCTTCGCGGCGAGTTCGACATGTTCTACCAGCTCATCGGGAACAACTCGGTGCTCATCGATGCAACCGATATCATCGATACCCTCGTCTTCAGGTCCCTGCTGGGCACGCAGGATTTCGGAATGGCCACCGCCGCGGGGTTCTACCAGTCGGTGCTCTGCTTCGTCATCATCCTCGTGGTCAACAGGGTGGTGAAGAGCCTGGAGAGCGACTATGCACTTTTCTAGTCGTAGACTCGGGAGGCGGACTTCCGACCGCATCGCGCTGGACATCATCACCTACGTCATCCTCGGGGTGATCGCCTTCGTCAGCCTCTTCCCCTTCCTCGTGCTCCTTATCAATTCCTTCGCCTCTGAGCACTTCATCATCAACAAAGGCTACACGCTGTTCCCCCGTGAGCTCTCCCTGGATGCGTATGAGCTCGTGTTCCTCAACCCGCAGAAGATCCTCCGCGCCTACGAGGTCACCCTGTTCATCACGATAGTCGGCACCGCCCTCTCTCTTTTCCTTTCCTCCATGGCCGCCTACGCCCTTTCCCGCAAGGACTTGAAGTACCGCAATGTCCTCTCCTTCCTCATCTACTTCACGACCCTCTTCAGCGGGGGATTGGCACCGACCTACATCGTTGTCACCACGGTCCTGCATCTGAAGAACACGCTTGCCGTGCTCCTCCTTTTGCCGATGTTCAATGTTCTCTACATCATCATGCTGCGGAACTTCTTCCAGAACTCGGTCCCCGCCTCCCTGGCGGAATCGGCGAAGATCGACGGCGCAGGGGATTTCACGATCTTCCTGCGGATCGTTTTTCCGTTGACCACGCCGGCCCTCGCCTCGATCGGGCTGTTCACCGCCCTTGCCTACTGGAACGACTGGTGGACCGCGATGCTCTACGTGGAGAAGCAGAGCCTTCTCCCGCTGCAGTACGTGCTGTATCAGATCCTTTCCAGCGTCACGCTGGCGGCGAACGTCGTGAACAATGTCGCGACGTTGAACATGCCGAAAGAGACGCTGAAGCTCGCCATGACGGTCGTGTCGATCGGGCCGATCGTCCTGGCGTATCCCTTCGTCCAGAGGTTCTTCATCAAGGGAATCACCCTGGGAGCGGTGAAGGGATAGGGAATCGTTGCGGCGATAATGGCGGACGACCGAGAGTCCGTACAATGTCATTCTAAGGAGGGTCTTCATGAAACACCGTGTCGTGACAGTGTTCGTCGTGCTTCTCCTTGCGCTTCCTCTGACCGTCGGATTCGCAACCGGTCAAAAAGAGGGAGGCGGAGCCCCGGCGGGGGACAAGGAAGTGCATCTGGTCGGCTATCTGCTGGGGTCCCCCCCCGCGGGAATGCCCGACGTGATGCAGGCTCTCAACGCGAAGCTGAAGAAGGACCTCAACGTGACCATGGACATCAACTACATCGGTTGGGGTGACATGGCCGCCAAGTATCCCCTGGTGCTCGCGGCGGGGGAGGACATCGACTGGATCTTCACCGCCAACTGGTCCTACTACTTCGCCGAAGCCTCGAAGGGAGCGTTCCTGGATCTCACCGACCAGGCACTCCAGCAGAACATGCCGTTGCACTACAAGGCCCTGTCCAAGGGCGCCTGGGACCAGGTGAGGCTGCCCGACGGGAAGCTGTACATGATCCCCACGCCGACGCCTGACCGCAAGGTCCCCCTTGCCGTGATCCGCGGAGACCTCCGCAAGAAGTACGGCGTCCCCCCGATCACGAAGTTCGCCGATATGGAGCCGTATCTCAAGGCCCTCAAGGCGAACGAGCCGGGCATGATCCCGATGAACATGGAGAGCCAGTACGACGTCGGCCAGCCCTTCAGCTACCTGAGCTACGCCAACGGGCCGTATTTCGAGGACATCCTCTATACGACCGGCTCGGGGTGCGGCTACGTATGGCTGCTCGACGGGAAGACCAAGCAGCTGCAGTCCATCGTCGAAGACCCCGTCCTGTCCTGGGAGAAGTCGGCGGCCCGCACGATGAAGGCCTGGTACGATGCCGGCTACATCAACAAGGACGTTTTCGCGAACAAGGTCCGCAGCAAGGATGCCTTCGTCCAGGGCAAGTCGGGGGTCGGTTTCGGCAACTCCATCGACATGCAGTCGATCGTCGCAGGCGCCACGGCCAATGGCTGGGAAGTGGAGCTGGTGCCCGGTCTTGATGGCAACAACCACTACAGGGCCGACCCGTTCCTCAACAACGGCATCGCTCTTGCCGCCCACACGAAGAACGCGGCGAAGACGATGCAGGTGCTCGACCGTATCATCGAGGACAAATCCTACAACTTCCTCGTCTACTTCGGGATCGAGGGGAAGAACTACGTCGTGAAGGACGGGAAGATCGACCTTCCGGAAGGCGTCACGGCGGATAAGAACACCTATCCCCCCGACGCGGCGGGCTTCTGGTTCACGAACAAGGACCAGTTCCTCCCCATGGCGAACTGGACACCCGCGTACCTCCAGCACCGCAAGGACATCGTCGACAAGGGCTACCTGGTCACCACGCCGTGGGTCGCGTTCTCCGCGAACGTCGACGAGGTGAAGACCGAGGTGGCGAACGTCAACCAGACGCTCGTCCAGTACCTCCAGCCCCTGTGGATCGGGCTCGTCCCCGACGTCGACCAGGCCTTCGCGAACCTCGCCTCCAAGCTGAAAGCGGCCGGCGCAGACAAGCTTCGCACGGTCTTCCAGGCGCAGGTCGACGACTACATGAAGAGATTCTAGCCCAGCATGAGACGAAGAGGGCGGCCCCGCGGCCGCCCTCGCAGTATCCGTGTCCTGATGCTTCAGCCCCGTGAGCTTTTCGCGAATGCCCTGAGCACGGTCGGCAGGATGCCCCCGTTGCGGTAATACTCGAGCTCCACGGCCGTGTCGATGCGCGCGTGAACTTTGAACGTCTTCTCCGCGCCGGATGCACCGTGCGCCGTGACCGTGAGCTCCTGGCCCTGCTTCTCCGCCGGCTCGATGTCGAAGGTCTCCTCACCCGTCAGGCCGAGTGACTCCGCGTTCTCCCCCTTCTGGAACTGCAGCGGAAGGACGCCCATGCCGATGAGGTTCGACCTGTGGATGCGCTCGTAGCTTTCAGCGATAACGGCGCGCACGCCCAGCAGGATCGTCCCCTTTGCCGCCCAGTCGCGCGAGCTTCCCGAACCGTACTCCTTGCCCGCTATGACGAGGAGCGGGACGTGCTCGGCCCTGTAAAGCTCGGCGGCATCGTAGATGGCGAGCTTCTCCCCCGACGGGAGGTGGCGCGTATAACCGCCCTCCACGCCCGGCACGAGCCTGTTGCGGATGCGGATGTTGGCGAAGGTACCCCGTTCCATCAGCTCGAAATTGCCGCGGCGCGAGCCGTAGCTGTTGAAATCCTTCTGCGACACCTGGCGCTCGGACAGATAGATGCCGCCC
>PLNO01000293.1 GCA_003141795.1 Spirochaetaceae bacterium
CCGCGCATCCTTGCCCACGAGCTTCACCTTGTTGAACACGGTCTGGTCGGCGAGCTTGACGCTGATGGTCGTCGCCGAATCCACCACGTGGTTGTTCGTGAGGACGTAGTAGGTGTCACCGGTTCGTTTCACGATGATGCCCGATCCCAGCCCCGTCTGGATCCTCGGCTGAGCCCCCTTGTTGCCGGGGGTCTGGTTGAAGAACCAGTCGAAGGGGTTCACCGTCTGGGGATTGACCTGTGTCTGTTCGGTGACGTCCACCTCGACAACGACGGGAAGGACCTTCTGTGCCACCTCACGGAAGGAGAACTGGATGGTCGCGAGGTTCTTGGTCGCTTCCGCCATCGCCTGCGAATCGACCGTCGGTGCGCTCTGGGACGACCCCTGCGCCATGCTCTGTCCGCTCGTCTTTTCGGCCCTGCCGCTTGCAAATGTCGAAAACGACGCCACCATGAGAAAGGCGAGCGCCGCGATGACTGCATGCTTCATATTCTGATGCCTCATTTTACTGTGCCTCCTGCACTTGAAGATAACCACATTAGATTATGGATTGGCGAGACGATTGTTAATTTTCATTAATCTGGTATCATGGCCGTCGCGTCGTGTCCAGAGCGCGGAGGGTGGCCGGTGAGCAACGATCAGATCAAGAAGGTCCTCCTTTCCCTGCGGAAGACCGAAGCGGATTTTTCCGTGATCCTGTCCGGGAAGAAGAGCAAAAAGGTGCACGGGCTGTACAAGCCCGACACGCGCGAAATCATCATCCACAACAAGAACTTCAAGAACGACAATGAGATGATGTACACGGCGATCCACGAATACGCGCATCACATCCAGTTCACGACGTCGGTCACACCGATCTCCGTGCGCAGCCATACCACGGCGTTCTGGAACCTGTTGCACACGCTCCTGTTCGAGGCGGAGGAAAAGGGCATCTACACGAACCCCTTCGACTCGATCGCGGAGTTTCGCGAGCTCACCACCCGGATCAAGGAAAAGTGCCTTGCCGGCAGCGGGACGCTCATGAAGGAGCTGGGAAAGCTCCTGCTGGACGCGCACGCATTGTGCCAGAAGCACGGCACGAGCTACTCGGACTACCTGGACCGGGTGCTCGCCCTTCCGCGGGTGAGCGCGGGGGTCATCGTCAAGGCGCACACGCTGGACCTCGATCCGCGCGTAGGCTTCGAGAACATGCGGGCGCTTTCGACCATCCGGGACGCTCCCTCCCGTGAGAAGGCGCAGGAGGAGCTCCGCGCGGGGCACAGCCCCGACCAGGTGAAGGCGAAGTACGGCCCGTCCCGTCCGCCGAAAGACCCGCGTGAGGCTCTGGTGGCGGAACGGCAGCGGCTGGAGAAGGGGATCGATCGGATGAAGAAACAGCTGAAGGAGATCGAGAAGCGCCTTGCCGAGCTGGGAAAGGACTGACGACATGGACGTCTATGAGGCGATGCGGACCCGCAAGAGCGTACGATCCTTCCTGGAGAAGCCCGTGGAGGAGGAAACCCTCGAGCGGATCCTCCAGGCTGCACGCGGCGCGCCGTCCGCGCGCAACGGACAGGAGTGGCGTTTCGTCGTTGTGCGCGACAAGGCGTTGCGCGAGCGTATCGCCCTCGACGCGGCTCGCCAGCCCTTCATCGGCACGGCGAGCGTTCTGCTGGCCTGCTGCGCGGAAAGCGACTTCCGTGAAATGCGCTGCGGCCAGCTCGCCTATCCCATCGATGTCGCCATCGCCATGGACCACATCACCCTCGCGGCGGCGGCCGAAGGCCTGGGGACGTGCTGGATAGGGTCGTTCGACGAGCGGATCGTGAAGGACATCCTCGGCATCCCCGATGCGGTCCGTGTAGTGCAGCTCATGCCGATGGGCCACCCGTCGGACCCGTCGCCGGTGGCGAAGAGCCGTCTATCCCTGGAGAAAATCGTGATGTTCGAGAAATGGGGGCGGGCAGGGACGGTCTAGTGGCTGTGATCCGAATGTCCGTCGTGGACGTGGCCGTGCTCGATCTCGTCGGGCGTGGCCTCCCGCACGTCGACGATGTCCACGTCGAAATGCAGCGTGAGCCCGGCCAGCGGGTGGTTGCCGTCCAGCGTGACCTCGTCCTCGTCGAGCGCCATCACGGTGACCACGTGGCCTTCTCCGTCGCTCTGGATCTGGAACTGCATCCCCACCTCGACCCCGTCGACCTCGCGGAACTGTGAACGGGGCACGGTGAAGACGATCGAGTCGTCACGCATGCCGTAGGCCTTGTCGGGGGCCACGGTGACGGCGACGTGATCCGCGGGGGTCTTGCCTTCCAGCGCCTCCTCCAGACCCTGGACGAGGGACCCGACCCCGTGCACGTAGGCCAGGGGTTCCTGTCCGCGCGAGCTGTCGAGGACGCCGCCGTCCTCGCCGGTAAGGGTATAGTCGATCAGGACGACACGGTGCTTGGCAACGTTCATTTCGAGACGATGTCGGAACTGTAGTGCGCTGTCAAGGCGGCCGCGGTGTCCCCAGCACTTCTCATTTTGGACCACAAGGGCTTTGGGGATGAGTGAATAACTGCCAAACGGGCCCGAAAACAAGGGACAAAATGAGAAGTGCGCATAAGGTAACGCAAACTGAGAATTCCTGGTATGGGGGGCGTGGCGGCGCCCGGACCGTTGATCAGCGCCGGCAGATCGGATAGGGTGGACCCACATGGCTGCTCTGTCAGGGGATCTGCCTCGACGGGTCAAGGACATCGACTGGCCCCACTGGGTGCCGACGGAAAAAGCGACCCTGCTCTTCGTCGTGCGTGACAATTCCATTCTCCTCATCCACAAGAAAACGGGTCTGGGCGCGGGCAAGATCAACGGTCCGGGCGGCCGGATCGAACCGGGGGAAACGGCCCTCCAGGGCGCTGTCAGGGAGGTGCAGGAGGAGCTCTGCGTCACTCCCACCGGTGTCCTTGAGGCTGGTGAGCTGTACTTTCAGTTCATGGACGGCTATTCACTCCATGGCACGGTGTTCACGGGCAGCGGTTTCACCGGCGAGCTCTGTGAGACCCGGGAGGCCGCGCCGGTCTGGACTCCCCTGGACAAGATCCCCTACGAGAGGATGTGGGCCGACGACTCCCTCTGGCTCCCGCTCGCGCTGAAAGGGACGAGGTTCCGCGGCTTTTTCATCTTCGATGGCGACACGATGCTCGACTCCAGGTTGGAAACGAGCTAGGAGGCCAAGGGAGGATGCGGATGCGAGCGAACGCTCCCTGCGCAGTCCTGATCGTCGCGATTCTCTTCTGTTCTGTACGATCCCTGTCCGCCGCGGCAGTGCCCGCCCCGCAGCATTCCCCCGTCAGCATCGATACCCTCTTCGGATGGAACGGCGCGTCCCGCGAAGGCCGTTTCACACCGGTCACCGTGAGCGTCGAAAACCCCGGTCCCGCGCAATCGGTGGAGTTCAGCCTCGATATCGCCTGGGGCAGCGCGGTGCGCGGCACCCGGGGCATGCGGCGCATCACGCAGGTGGTGCAGCTCTCCTCGGGTGCAACCCGCCGCCTGCCGTTCGTCATCCCGCTCGGAGCCGATCCGCGGAGCCTGACCGTCAGCGTCAGCGCCGCGGGTGCCACGCTGGGGACGGAGCGGATCGACCTGCACGGACTCGCCTCTCCGGAGTCGCTCGTCGTGGCCATCAGCAGCGACCTCGCGTTCGACTCCCTGGCCGGCCTCTCCCCGTCACGGGCGCGCGTCGTCTATCCCAGAATCGACGATCTCCCCGAGGCGTGGGTCGGGTACGACGGCGTGGATCTGGTGATCGTACATGACACGTCATCCCGCAGGATGGCCTCCCGGCAGGTGGAGGCGCTCACCGACTGGGTGGCCGCCGGCGGCACCGTGGTCTTCTCCGGCGGGGCAGCCGCGCTGCAGCATGCGAGTGCGGGATTGTCGCGGCTTCTCCCCGTCGAGGTGACGGGGCTTCGGGAAAGGACGGGGCTTGCACCGCTTGCCGCCTTTGCCGGCACGAAAGGCGCGCCGCAGGGGACCGCGCTTGCCGCTGAGGCGCGGGTCATCGGTGGATCGGCGCTCGCCGACGCAGGCGGCCTCCCGCTCGTCGTGCGGCGCACCCTCGGGAAGGGGACGATCTGGTATCTCGCCATCGACCCGTCGCTTCCCCCCTTCGCCACGTGGGAGGGGGCGCTGCCGTTCTGGCGCGTCCTGGCAGGGGAGGCCAGCCACCCCCTGATGGAGCCCGACAACCGTGGCCTCCCCGACGACGCGCGGTTGAAGGTCATGCTGGGCTCCCCTCCCGCGGCGCTGCCCTCGGTTCTCGTCGGGATCGCCTTCGCGCTCGGCTACGTCCTGCTCTTCGCGCTGAGTGCGGGGATGAGCGCACGCTTGCTTCCGCCGAAGCTTCGCACGCTCCTGCTCGTCGGGCTTCCCGTCATCGGCTGTCTCTGCGCGTGGCTGGTATTCGACCGCATCCTCATGCCGGCGGAGCCGCGCATCGTCAGTGCCGCGCGTGTCTCCCTGCGGTCCGGGGACGGACGCGCGGCGGTAACGGAGAGGATCGGGCTCATCGCTTCCCGGCCCGGCACGGTCGTCCTGTCGCTGCACTCGCGCCAGGCCGCGGTCGACGAGGCGGAGGCCGATCCTTCGGCGCGCGGCCTCACCCTCGTGGAAGGCGACCGTTCACGGGCCATCGACGTCCCCCTGACCCGATTCGGGGCGCGCGTCATCGTGGTGAACGACGTGATCCCCTTCCGCGTCGAGGCTCGGCTCGAGGAGGAGGGAACGACGGTACGGGTCCTCGTTTCCAACGGAACACCCAGGGCGCTCCTCGATTGCTTCCTCTGGAGGAACGGCAGGGGCTACCCGATCGGGGATGTCGCAGCCGGGGCCGCTGAGACGCGGACGTTCCAGCGGGGTGACGGATGGGACCCGCGGGATCCGGGCGGCCGCGACAGCCCCCTCCCCGACGCACGCCGTGCAGGGCTCTGGGGAGTGGAGATGCAGGGGGAAGGCGCACAGCCCCTGCTCGTCGGCTGGTGTGACGGTCCCGCGCTCCCCCTGGCGGTCGATGGTGCGACCCCGCCAGCAGGAAGGCCGCCGATTTCCCTCGTCATGGTGGAGCTCCCATGAGGATCCCCGGTGGGGCGCTGATGGACGAAGGGGTCCGCACGTACTTCACCCAGCCCGCGATTCTCCGCACGTATCTGCTCGTTCCCTGCGCGGTCGCACTCGCCCTGCTCCTCGTCTGGCCCCGCGCGCCGCTCACGGCGCTTCTCCGGGCTGGACCGTCCCCGAACCCGTTCGTCGTCGCCTCCGTGACCCTCCTCCTCTTCGCGTTGTACCTCAGCACGCGCTACGGCTCGGAGGACTATTCGCCGGGCACGCTCGTGCAGCTGCGCGACTACGTGGCCTTCACCCCCGTGTCGCTCGTGGAGGTGGTGCTCGGAAAAGCGGCGTTCGCCCTGGGACACACGCTCTTCGTCGTTCTGCTCGGCGCGCCGCTCCTCTTCGTCGCCATGGCGATCGGCGGTATGACGGAGGCCCAGCTCCTACTGGTACTCGCCGTCAGCGGCGCCGCCTGCGTGGCCGCGCGGATGTTCGGTCTTCTCGTGCTCACGCTGGTGAGGACCGGTCCGCTCCTGCGGGACGTCATCCTGCTTCCCGTCATTGCCCTCTCCCTCGTGCTCACGCTCCTGTTCCTGCCCCCTGCAAACCCCATCGGTGCCGTGGTGAGCGTCGCGGTCGGTTCTTCGCAGGGGGTCGGACGTATGTCCCTCCCGTTGACCAGCATCGTGATCTCTCTCGGCGCGGCGGCCCTTCTCGGTGGCGCCGTGCTTGCATCTCTTCGGGCAATGAGGAGGTCGCATGGGTGACGCTGACACCCGCCGGAAGGATCGGGAGCTGCCGGGCCAGGTGCGCCGCCTCCTCCGCGCCGCCCGCCGGGACCTCCTCCTGAGGCGCCTCAGCCTCTGCCTGTTCCTGGGGTGTGCCGTCGCGCTGCTCGTTGGGGCGGGTGCAGGCTCGGTCTCCCTTTCCGTCCCAGCCTGGCTGATCGTCTGCGCCTGCCCATGCACCGCGGCCGTCGTCGGGCTGCTCCTGGGAGCTTTCGGCCGTATCGACGCGCGGAGGCTCCTCATCGAGGCGGACGCGCGGCTGGGAAGCCGCGAGCTTGTCAGCACCGCATTCGAGCTCGCGCAGAAGCCCGGGGGAGGGCGGTTCGCCGAAACGCTCGTGGAGGACGCCGCGGCTCTCCTTGCGCGCTCACCGCGGCGAGCCGCGCTCGGGCCCCTGCGTCTTCGGTTCCTCCCGTTCCTCCCTCTGCTCGCGGCCCTCACCGTCGCGGCTCTCCTCTTCCCGCTGGACGTGCGATCGCTCTTTCCGCGCTCAGCCCAGGCACCTCGGGAGCTTGTCGATCTGGGCGAGGACCTGCAGGCCTATGGTCAGCGGCTCCTCGACGATGCCGCTGTCGGCCCCGGGCGCACTCTCAGCCTCCCCCAGGAGCTTGCCCAGCTCGGCAAGGATTTCTCAGACAGGAAAGTCTCCCCCGAAGAGGGGCTGGATCGGATCGATCAGATGGAAAACCGCCTGGCCCAGGAGTACCAGCTCCAATCACAGTCAGTGGCTCCCCCGTCCCAACACCGCGCGGGGCAGGAAGCGGGGGAGGGGCAGAACGGGAAGGGAGGCGCCGCGGAGAAGTCCGACAGGGTTGCGCAGGGCAAGGACGACTCCCGGTCCGCGGACCGTTCGCGCGCGGAGCAGAGCCTCCGCGACCTCGGCGGTGCCATGGACACGCTGCGCGATGCGAAACGCAGGCTCCTCGGCCAGGGTACCGGCAAAGACGGAAAGCCACCGTCGGTCGCGCAGGGGCCGTCGATCGGAAACCCGCCGGGATCGGGCCCCGGGGACGCCGGCTCCGAGCGGGGAAACGGAGCACCGGGAGAGGGCGCTGGTCCCGGCGACCGTGGAGACCAGACGGGCCCCGACGGGTCGTCGGGGCCGGGCACCGCGCCCGCCGAACGGAAGCATGGCGCGCCGTCGACATTGCAGCAGGGAAACGGACCGGGGCTCCAGGCGGGCGGAACGCCGGGGGAAGGCGACTCGACGCGCCTTCTTGCCCGGGCCGTGCCCGGGTGGACGGGATCGCGACTGCCGGAGGAGGCGACGATCGACTCCTACGCGCGGCAGGCGGAAAGCGCGCTGGCGCGCGACGAGGTACCGCTTCCGCTCAGACAATCGGTGCGGGACTATTTCACGGCGATCGGGGTATCGGGTACAGGACGATGACGGACACGGGAGGGACCATGGGGGTACGTGAAGAGGCGGCGTGGGCGGCCGACAGGGTGGGGGCCCTGCGCGCGGAGATCGCGCGGGCGATCGTCGGGCAGGAGGACGTCGTCCACGACGTCCTTGTCTGCCTGTTCTGCTCCGGCCACGCTCTTCTGGAAGGGGTGCCGGGCCTGGGCAAGACCACGCTCATCAAGTCACTCGGCCAGGTCCTCGCCCTCTCCACGTCCCGGATCCAGTTCACCCCCGACCTGATGCCTGCCGACATCATCGGAACGAACGTCCTCATCCAGGAGGAGACGCAGGCCGGCGGGGCAAGCGCCTCGACGCGGCGCTTCGTGAGCTTCCAGAAGGGACCGGTGTTCGCCAACATCGTGCTTGCCGACGAGATCAACAGGGCCACGCCGAAAACGCAATCGGCGCTGCTGGAGGCAATGCAGGAGCAGACGGTGAGCGTCGGCGGAACGACGTACGGTCTGGATTCCCCGTTCATCGTTCTTGCGACTCAGAACCCCATCGAGCTGGAGGGCACCTACCCGCTGCCCNNACGGAGATCGCCGCGATCATCGCGCGGACGACGGCGGGGGCCCCGCAGATGCTGTCGCGGATCCTCGACGCCGCGGACATCGCCCGGATCAGGGGGCTCGTGCGGGAGGTCCCCATTGCGGAGCACGTGACGCACTACGCGATCCGCCTCGCCCTTGCCACGCTTCCGGGGACCCCGTCCGCCACGGAGCTTGCCACGCGCTACGTGCGCTACGGCTCGAGCCCCCGCGGCCCGCAGAGCATCGTTCTGGGTGCCAAGGCGAACGCGCTGTTCGACGGGAGGCTGAACGCCGGCTTCGACGACGTGAAAGCGGCCTCCCGACAGGCGCTGCGCCACAGGATCCTCCTCAACTTCGAGGGCGAGGCGGA
>PLNO01000286.1 GCA_003141795.1 Spirochaetaceae bacterium
GCTCGCCGTGCTGCTGCTCGCCGTGCTTACCCAGCGCCTCCTCTGCGCGGACCTCCTCCCGATGTCCCGCCCGCCGGAGGAAAAGCGGATCTTCGGCGTGGACACCCTCGAGGTGGGCGCGATCCTTACCGACGTGAACGCGCGGATCAAGCAGAACCCCGCGCTGCGTGCCCACGGGGCGATCAAGAACATCCTCATGCAGGTCCAGCGTTACAATGGAGAAAACCAGAAGATGCGCGAGCTTCTTCCGACCATCAAGCCGGAGCTCCGCACCTCCTTTCTCGCGAACTTCACGCGGACCTTCGAGGAGATCATCGGAAGCATCAAGCGCAACTATCTCGCGGTTCTCCAGGAGGAGGTAACGGTGCAGAAGGGGAAGAAGGAGGGTTTTTCCCTCACCCTCGTGCCGCTGAAAGAGCTCGCCCCGCTCCTTGCCACGCAGGCCAAGGAGATCGCGCGCATCCGGTCGACCCTCGCGCATGCGCGGGACGAGAAATACAAGACGCGTGAATCGCTCGTGCATCTCTACGACGGGCGTCAGGCGGCGTTGAAGCTGGTGGACGACGAGGCGCGTTCCTACCGGCGCCTCTGCCAGGGACTTCAGCAGGATGAGCTCAGCTGCGCAGAGGCGATGGCGAACGGGTTTCGCGACGAGCTCGTGACGATACTGGAAAAGCAGGGGAAGCGCGAAGAGCCTTCGCGGTGATGTCGGAGCTGGTCGGGCCGTGCGGCCTCAGTCGGATTCTATTCCCACCAGACGGAGGTGGCCGTCCCGATACACGTGCTTGAAGCGCGTCGATTTCTGCCGGCAGATGAACACGAGCTCACCTTCGGAGAGGTAGAAGTCGTCGAGCTCGCGCTCGACGTCCACCCCGTAGTACAGGGTCAGGTATTCCAGGAGCCCGTCGAGGTTGATCTGCTCGAAATGCTCGACCAGGCGATTGAAGACTTCCTTGTTCCCGCCGCGCTCGAGGAAGTACATCTTCTGCGCCATGAAGAAAATGATGTGGTCTCGCGTGTGCTCCATGGTCCTTTCTATGATCGACAGAAAGCGCTCGAACCCCGAGTGAAAAAAGCGGCCTCACCTGTCCCGCGCAGCCCAGCCGCGCGTGCTGGCGACGGCGCGGCCACCGCACGCGCGTGTATTCCCGGGCGGTTCCAGCGCCCGCCCATTCCTGGTATAGTGGCCCAGGAGGCGGATGATGGCGAAGGGATTCAGTCTGGAGATCGATCCGTGGGCATATCGGGCGAAGTTCCAGGATGACGGCAGGTGGACCGAAGAGTACATCGAAAAGTCGCACAAGACCCCGGCTGAGGAAGAGGCCCTGTCCGACGCAGAGAGGGCTCAGCTCTTCCTCACGAGGAACAACTACGCGGACGTCCCTCTCGTCAATTTCACCAGCCAGTACGGCATGGGGTGCTTCGAGGGCCTGAAGGCCTTTCCCCAGCCCGACGGCTCCCTGAAGATCTTCCGGCCCGATGAGAACGCCCGGCGGATGGAAGGTTCCATGAAGGGCTTGTTCATGCCTCCGTTCCCCGCGGAAAAGTTCGTTCCCGCGGTGCGCTCCGTCGTTGCAAGAAACAAGGCCATCGGATTCGCCCCCGCCTACGACCCCTCCTGGGCGAAGGACGATTTCATCTACGGAAGCGCGGTCTACGTGCGGCCCTTCAGCTATGCGGAGCCGGGGATCGGCGTCGGCATCTGCACGCACCCCTGGGTGTTCGTGATCTCCACACCCGTCGGTGCGTACTTCAAGCCGGGCAATTCCCGCGCAACCACGACGCGGATGATCCGCGCCACCCCCGGTGGAACGGGCTGGATCAAGGCGGATTCGAACTACGTCACCAGCGCCCTCGCGAAGAAGCGGGCGGAGCTGGAAGGTTTCATGGAGGCGATCTTCCTCGATGCGCGCGAGCACGCCTACTTCGAGGAGGGCTCCTCCTGCAACATCTTCTTCGTGATGAAGAACGGCAGCCTCGTCACCCCGAGTCTCGAGGACACGATCCTCCCCGGCATCACGCGCAAGAGCATCCTCGTTCTGGCGAAGGAGAAAGGCCTGGCCACCGAAGAGAGGCGCGTCTCCGTCAAGGAGGCCTTCTCCAAGGCGCGGGAATGCTTCGTCGCGGGAACAGCCGCGGGCATCACGCCGATCGAGTCCATCACGCATGAGGGGAAAGAAGCCGTCTTCTGCAACCGCGCGGTCGGAGAGGTCACAAAGGCACTGTTGAAGACCCTGAAGGGGATCCAGTACGGGGCTGTGCCCGACACTCACCAGTGGATGGTGTCCGTCACCTGAGCCGCTGTTTTCTTCCTACCAGTCCGCCGTCTGAAAGTCCTTGGGCAGCCCGGGGTACAGCTGGAGCACGAATCCCGTCACGGGGTAGAGGATGCCGCGCATGTTGAGCGATGGCAGGCTCCTGTCGGCGCTTCTCTGCACCGTCGCTGGGTTGCGCCCGAGTGACGCGGCGATTTCGGTTGCCGCGGTGAGGTAGACGAGCGCTTCGGACTTTTTCCTTCTCTCTCCCGTTCTCTCCGAGAGCCGCACCATGGTGACCCCGAGATTATTGTCCACCTTGACCAGCGTATCCAGGAGCGCGCGATCCGCGCTCTGCGTGTCCGGATCGAGCCTTCCGACCCGTTCGCGCTTCGTCTCCAGCGCTTCGCGGAGCCGCAGGAAGTAGCCCTGGGCGGCGAAGTAGTCGCCGCGCTGGTAGAACGAATTACCCAGCGCGTAGAGAAGGTTCTGCGGGGTCTGCCCGGCCGCGGCGAAGGCGGTTGCAGCATCCGTTGCGGCAGGAGCGAGTGACTCATTGCCGTTGGGGTAGGCGGAGGCGTCTTCTGCCTGCGTGAATGTGGCGAGCGCCGATTTATAGTCGCGCTGGGCGTACTGGATGTAGCCCACCTTGTAGGAGAGCTCAGGCGACGTGTAGGCGTTGGCTATCGCGTTCTGGTACTGGAGCCCCGCGGTGCCCAGGTCGCCCTGGATGTAGTAGTAGAGGTCTCCGAGGTCGGCGTATGCTCTTCCGAACGGCCGTTCCTTGCCGATGAGACCCATGCTCTGGTTCTGTTCCACCAGCCTGATCGCGGTCTGCAGGTCCTTCTCCGCGGCGATGTATTCCTTCGTGCGGTAGTAGTATTCGCCGAGGCGCGTATGCGTGTCGATCTCGATCGACAGCCGCTTGGGGGTGAGCGGATCGGAACGGGAGAGCATCCGCACCGTGGCGTCCAGCGCCAGTTTCTCGTCGTCGGCGGCCTGCACGATGCGGTAGTAGCGCGCAAGGTTGTAGTGCACCTCGTACAGGCCGCGCTTCGCCTTGTCGGCCCTGAACAGCACGTCCTGGACGTAGTCCAGGCGGCGGTGATCGACGAGGAATCCTCCGAGCTCGGCGAACGCGCCGGCGTCGATCTTCGCATCCGGACGGGAGGCGTAGTAGGCGCGAAGCCGCTCGACCTCCTCCCCGTTGTCAGTGCGCATGAAATAGCGGAGCATCCGGAAGAGGAACTCGTCACGAACCCCGTACTTCTCGATCAGCGTCGCATAGGTGAGTCGTGCGGCTGCGTACTTGTCGTGATCCCGTGCGGCCCACTCGAGCTGGTTGTCCCCGGAGGCTATCAGCGCATCGTAGTCGTACATCCGCTTGTCGAGGATCCTCTTCAGGAGCGAATCGGCCTTCTCGTAATCGGAAAGGCTCGCCGATTCCATGTGGGCGTAGTCGAGGATGCCCTTGGAGTCGTCGGGGAAACGCTTGAGGAGGTCGTCGTACTTCTCCTCGGCCAGGACGAACTGCCTCTTTCCGGCGAACGCCTCCGCGTAGCGGTAGAACCAGCTCTTCATGGGCCAGACGCGCACGGCCCGGGTGAACCTCTCATTGGCCAGCCCGAAGCGGTCATTGGCGATCTGTGCGTAGCCACTCCTGTAGTTGCTGTAGGCGTACAGGGGCCTGTACACGAAGCGGTAGCCGAGGAAGCCAACGAGAGCGCCGACAACGACGGTGATGATCACGATGCGCAGGATGGGGAGGATGTTCTCCCGGAAGGCGTACCCGAATGTGCGGCTCTCCTCCTCGAAGGCGAGGCCGGTCTTCTTCTCGTAGCCTGCGGGGACCCTGATCCTCTTGCCGGCGATGCGCCCGGCAAGGGTCGCGATTTCCTGCGCGCCCGCACCTGCCATCAGGAGCGCAATGAGCTTGGCAAGGTCGGCGCCGCCTGCCGTGCCTTCCCCGATGAGGTCCTGCACGACGATCTTGAGGTTGCGCGGGAGTGCTTCCAGCGCCACCTTCAGACGGGCGAACTGCTCGGGGGTGAGGGAGATCTCTCCGGCGGTGGCTTCCGGGAGCTCTTCGGGCACCGGCTCTTCCACGCGGGGACGCTGCCGCTCTTTTTTTGGCCGCGGAGGCGGGGGCGGGGGAGGCAGGGACTCAGCCGGCTGCATGCCGAACTGCTCGGCGGATTCCGGGAGGCTGAACTCGTCGAGGTTGAGGTCTCCCAGGGCCTCCTCACCGAACCCCTCTGCTTCGGACTCGGGTTCGGCGGTCTCCGCCGGTTGCTCTTCGGTCGATTCCGTGGATTCGGCCGGGGCCTCTCCGAGGCCCGCCGTGTCGAAGTCGAGGTTGTCCAGGGACGGCATCTCGGCGGTGCCGCTATCGAAAGGCTCGGGTTCCGCCGCCGGGGTCTCGAATGTATCCGTCGTCTCAGCGGGTGCGGCAGGCTCCTCCGCGCCAGGCTCGCTGAAGCTCAGGTCATCGAGATTGGGAAGCTCGACTCCTTCGGCAGTCTGATCGGGGGCGGGGGTCTCTCCGGCATCGAGGGGAAATGCGCCGAAATCCTCGAAGCTCTCCCCGGGGCTCTCCGCTGGCGCCCCTTCGGCGGGCTCTTCGTCGGCAACCGCGCCGATGTCCTCGGGGAGCACCTCCATCTGGGAAAGATCCGCCTGCAGCTGCTCGGGCTCCCCTTCGGGAAAGGAAAAAGCGTCCTCTTCGGGCTGTGCGGCGGGCTGAGGTGTCGGTGTGCCCAGATCTTCGATGGGAGCTTGCGCGGACTCGTCCCCGAACAGGGAGGAGAAATCGAAGGCCTCACCTTCGGCGCCCGGCTCGGCAGGAGCAGACTGCGGCTCTACGGGCGGCTCCTCAGCCGACGAGGCTTCCGTGTCGGGGAGCGCGGAAAGCCCGTCGAACAAGTCCTGCAGATTCTCCTGCTCGCCGGGCAGCTCCGCGCCCGACCCCTGGCTCTCGGCGGGGAGCGAATCCAACGAATCCGCGTCCGTGGAGTCGGGCTCGGAGCCTGGGGCGGGGACCGCCTCGATGCTCTCCGAGTGAGCCGCGCGAACGGCCGGTTCATCCCCGAGAGAGTTGAGGACCTGGGCGAACCTTTCTATATCCTCGATGCGCGGCATGCGTCTCCTGCATCAAATGTCGGTACAACACGCGCGGCGCATTACTCAAGCCTCGCGCAATTCCAGCCGACACCTATTATAAGCAAAAGCAATCGGACGTCCACAGTGAAGACACAGAGAACACAGACACAGTCGACCACCCCAGAGAGGCGCCCCGCCGCGAAACCGCGAAAGAAGCGGTTGAGCCTCCTGCGCTACCTCATCCTCGCGTGCATGCTCGCTTCCGCGGGAAACGCGTTCGCCGTGAATCCCGTCACGCTGCAGATCGCCGTGCAGAGCATCGAGTCCACCGAGCCGCCCCACATGCTCGGGGACACGCTCCTCCTGAGCCTCAAGCCCGACCGGCCCGCGCGGTTCGTCGGCGTGCGCTTCGCCCATGAGGACTGGCGGATACTGCACTCCTACGAGATGAACGAGAACGGGGTGTTCGTCTACGACTTTCCCGTTCCCGAAGGGGTGAGGGAGATCCGCTACAGGGTCGTGGTGGACGGGCTGTGGATGCCGGACCCCGCGAATCCCCGTGTCGATGCGGATGATGCCGGAAACGTTCTCTCCGTGTACACCCTGGACAGGGACATCGTGCGGCCGATCGTCAACCCGAAGCGCGAGCACGACGGCAGCGTCACCTTCATGTATACTGGCGATCCCGGGCGCAGGGTCACGCTGGTCGGTGACTTCAACAACTGGGATCCTTTCATGGAATCCATGGAGGAGACCGGGCCGGGACGGTACGCCATCACGCTGCGCGTGCCGGCGGGCAGGCACTGGTATTTCTTCTTCACCGAAGGGCGCCGGGTGCTCGATCCGTACAACCCCGAGAGCGGGATCGATCCAGACGGCATCAAGGTCAGCTACTTCTCGTCGCGATCCTGATCATCGGCGCCTGCAAAGGGCCGTCCCCACGCATCCTGCCATACCATCGATGAAAGCGCGGCGCGGCGCCTCGGACGGCGAACGCTTTCCGCGTCGGGGTACCCCGCGGCGATCAGGGCAACCACCTGCACCTTGCGCGGCACCCCGAGTGCCCTGCCCGCCGCGCGCCGATTGAACCACCCGATCCAGCACGTTCCGATCCCCATCTCCGCTGCGCGCAGCACGAGGTGCTCCCCGGCGATCCCGCAGTCCAGCTGGTACATGGCGCGGTCCTTCACCGCCATCGCCCGGGCGGCGACTCCCGACCTGTCGGCGCACAGCGCGATGAGGAGAGGCGCTTTGGCGGCAAAGCGCGTGCGAGAGTAGATCCCCGACAGGCACGCGCGCTCGAGTGATTCGCGTGCGTCGGCGCTCCGCACGGCGATGAACCTCCACGGCTGGCCGTTCTCCGCTGACGGGGCCTCGTGCGCGGCAGAGACGAGTGAAAGAACTTCGGCATCCGGGATCGGCCGCCCGTCGAAGCGCCTCACGCTCTGGCGCCAGCGCATGATCTCCTGTAGGGGGGTACGGCTCATCGGATGCGGCTTCGCGCCTCGTCCTGGAGACGGTGGATGCTGTCGAACCATTTCAGACCGCTCTCATTGCGGAAGGCCATGCGGTAGAGCTTCCCCTCGTAGGTGAAATGCAGCTTGTCTCCGGGATCCACGGACAGGGCGCCGATGCCGACCAGGGGCGCTGTCAGGGGAATGCCGATCCTGGTGCGGAAGATCAGGCGCTCCGTGGTGAGGAACGCCCTCCCGAAGGCGAGAACGTTCACGTTGGGGAATGTGTCAGCCTTGAAGAGGAAGCGCGGCCGCGAGATGAGGAGGATCTTCTCCTCGGGGGCAAGCCCGAGGCGGATCTCGGTGCGGATCGGGCTGAAGGGCATGGTGCTGATCCGCTTGTAGTAGGCGGGAATCGGCGTCCACGTTCCCTCGGCGTTCCCGTTCTCGTCCGCCAGGGCGAGGCGGCAGGTCGAATCGATGATCCACGTGGAGAAGCAGCTGGAGCACTCGATCCTGTTCGTGCTGAACGGCCGTACGAGCTTCAACCCCTCCATCGTGCCGCAGCTCGGGCAGCGGTAGAGGAGCTTCGTGACGTTGACGGCGAGCCCCGCCCGCCGTCGCCGAGCAGGGGTGAGAGGCACGTCGAAGTCGGGAGTCCTGATCGCCGCGGCGATATCGCTGAGGATCTTTTCGTCCTTCGGGGGAATCTGGTCGGGGGAGTACAGCTGTGAGAAGACGCCGCGTACCGGCATCCGCCTCCACCGTCGCGCCCACCGGGGGTACACGAGATACGCGCCTTCCAGCCGACAGACGTACACGGGAACGTTGAGCTTCCTGATGAGCTTGGCGATCCCCGCGAACAGGGGTTGATTCGTCCCGTCCCACGAGCGCACACCCTCGGGGAAGACACCGACGAGCCCCCCTTTTTCGGCGATGCCGAAGATCATGCGCAAAGCGACCATGTCGGAGGCGGCCTTCCGTTTGGGAAATGCGCCGAACATCCGGATGATGTTGCCCAGAGCGGGACTCCTGAACAGGTCCTCAGTCGCGGCGAAGTACACGGGACGGTGCAGCATAGCGTAGACCCAGATGGGATCGAAGAGCGTGGAGTGATTGGAGAGGATGATTGCAGGGCCCTTGGGCGGCACGACCCCGACATTGACGGGCTCGAGCTTGAAGTAGCGCAGGATGAGCCCGCGGAGCAGCCCCATCATGACCCTGTAGAATATGCGATTCACCAGCCGTGGCTTGCGAAAACCCAGCTGCGCGGTGCTCGGCTCGGCCATCGACGTAACGATACTGAAACGAACGGCGGGGTGCAAGCCAGCTCGGCGGCACCGTTTCCGGCGCCGCGAGCCTTCATTATCTCAGCTACAACCCGTGGTCGACCCGCAGGTGTCGCAGCGCATGCACGTGCCGCTGCGCACGAGGGAGAAGTGGCCGCAGACGGGGCAGGGATCGCCCTCGTAGCCCTTCATCTTGGCCACGTGCACTTCATTGTCCAGCGCTACGAGCTCGGCCTGCCTGTTGTCGCTGCCATTGCCGTTGCTGTGGCCGTTCCCATTGCTGCCATTGCCGTTTCCGTTGCTCCCGTTTCCATTGCCCACGTAACGGGTCCCGCCGTTGCGGTTCATGTTGGTGGCGATCAGGTCGTCGGGCTTCACCTGCACGAGGTCGGTCCTCCCGAGGTAGGACAGGGCGAGATCGCGGAAGATGAAGTCGAGTACCGACGTGGTCATCTTGATGTGGTCGTGCCCGGCCACCATGCCGTTGGGCTCGAACCGTGTGAACGTGAAGGCGTCCACGTACTCGTCAAGGGGCACGCCGTACTGGAGACCGAGTGAAACGGCGATGGCGAAGCTGTTGAGCAGGGAGCGGAAGGCCGCGCCCTCCTTGTGCATGTCGAGGAATATCTCTCCCAGGGTCCCGTCCTCGTACTGGCCGGTGCGCAGGAAGATGCTGTGACCGCCGATCTTCGCCTTCTGCGTGTAGCCGAAGCGCTTGGCCGGCAACGGGTTTCTCTTCTTGCCCCGGGTGACGGTGGAGGGCACGAGGCCGATGTTCGCCTCCCCCGCTTCCTTCATGATGGCGAGCACCGCCGATGCGGCGGCGTCCGAGCCGGGCATGAGCGATGAAAGGGGCTGGCTCAGCTTGGAGCCGTCCCGGTAGAGCGCGATGGCCTTGAGCATC
>PLNO01000364.1 GCA_003141795.1 Spirochaetaceae bacterium
GAGGGCGAGGGCGAGGGCGAGGGCTGGAACGACAGGATTACGCATGATCTCGCCCAAGGGTGATGTGGGGCCTCATTAGCCCTCCAATAGGGCGCCGCGAAGACAAACCGATCTCGCCGCTGAAATCTCATGGCTACAAAGTCGCGTCGAGGTGGGTTAGGGAGGCGGCATGACCGAGACGGCGGACAGAGCGACGGGCGGGGCCTCGCCCGAGGCGATCCAGGCGCACTATGACGTCGGCAACGGCTTTTATCGGCTGTGGCTCGACCCGACCCTGACCTATTCCTGCGCGCTCTGGGCCGGGGCGGACGACACGCTGGAGGCCGCCCAGCTGCGCAAGCTGGACTGGATCGCCGAGCCGGCGCTGCAGCGCCACGCCAAGCGCGTGCTGGACATCGGCTGCGGCTGGGGAGGCCTCGTCATGCACGCGGCGCGCACCTACGGGGTGGATGCCACCGGCATCACCCTGAGCGCCCCGCAGGCGGAGCTCGCCAACCGGCTCATTGCGGAGGCAGGGCTGGAAGGGCGCTGCCGGGTGCTCGTGCAGGACTACCGGGAAGTGCCCGAGGATGCACCCTGGGACACGCTTGTCAGCGTGGGCATGTTCGAGCATGTGGGACACGAGATGCTTCCCGCCTACTTCCAGAAAGCGGGAAGGATCCTGAAGCGCGGCGGGGTGTTCCTCAACCACGGCATTGCCGCCAATGCGGCGGACCCCGGAACGCACGGACCGAACTTCAGTGACACCTACGTCTTTCCCGACGGGGAGACAGTGCCGGTGAGCACCACGCTGCGCGTTGCGGAAGGTGCGGGGTTCGAGGTGCGCGACGTGGAGAGCCTCCGCGAGCATTACGCGCTCACCCTGCGGCACTGGGTGAGCCGGCTCGAGGCGCACCACGACCAGGCCATGGCGTTCGTGGACGAGCCCACGTGGCGGGTGTGGCGTCTCTACATGGCCGGCTCCGCCCATGGTTTTGTCAGCCGCAGGCTCAACGTGTACCAGACCCTGCTGGCATGGCCCGGTCCTGACGGCGCAAGCGGGCTGCCGCTCACCCGCAACGACTGGTATCCCCCGACCGCACGTTAGCGCCTCCTTCTGCGGTCTGCCGTTGCCCGTGAAGGACGAGGCGGGACCGCTTCCAACGCAGGGCCGGTCCGGATAGTATCGCCCGTACACCAAGGAGGACGCCGTGACCGCCATCATCACAGTGGTCGGCGTCGACATGGTGGGCATCATTGCGAAGGTGAGCGCTCTGCTCGCCCAGCGCGGGGTGAACATCCTGTCGATCAGCCAGACCATTCTTGAAGAGTATTTCACCATGATGATGCGGGTGGACCTTTCGGAGCTCAACGTGCCCCGTGAAACGCTCAACGCGGAGCTTGACGCCGCGGGGGCGGAGATCGGGGTCAAGGTCACCCTCATCCACGAGGAAGTCCTCAAAGCGATGCACCGCATATGATCTTCACCCCGTTCGAGATCCAGGAAACCGTGCGGATGTTCTCCTTCCAGAACCTCGACATCCGCACCATCACCATGGGCATTTCTCTCCGTGACTGCGCGGCCTCCACGGGCGACGAGGCGCGGAGGCGCATCTACGACAAGATCACCCGGTGCGCCGAAAGGCTCGTGGCCGTGGCCCGGGAGATCGAAAGCGAAATGGGCATCCCCATCATCAATACGCGGATTTCCGTCACCCCGATTGCGCTGGTGGCCGAATCGTCGGGGGAGACGAGCTACGTCGAGTTCGCCCGCACCCTGGACAAGGCGGCGAAGGCGGTCGGCGTCAATTTTCTTGGCGGCTTTTCCGCGCTCGTGCAGAAGGGATTCACCGGCGGGGATCGTGTGCTCCTGTCCTCCATCCCCGAGGCGCTTGCGGCAACGGATCTTGTGTGCGCATCGGTGAACGTCGCATCGACCCAGGCCGGCATCAACATGGACGCCGTGCGCCAGATGGGAGTGACGATCAAGGACCTCGCGGCGCGCACCGCCGCGGCGGGGGGCGTGGGCTGCGCGAAGCTCGTCGTGTTCGCGAACGCCGTGGAGGACAACCCGTTCATGGCGGGGGCTTTCCACGGCACAGGGGAAGCGGAGTGCGCGATCAATGTCGGCCTGTCAGGACCGGGCGTCATCAAGAGCGCGCTGGAAGGGATGAAGGAGGCGAGCTTCGACGACGTCGCGGAGACGATCAAAAAGACGGCGTTCAAGATCACCCGCATGGGGGAGCTCGTTGCNNCTCGTTGCGCGGGAGACGTCGCGCAGACTGGGCGTGCCCTTCGGCATCATCGACCTCTCCCTTGCGCCCACTCCCGCGGTGGGAGACTCGGTGGCACGCATCCTGCAGGAAATGGGCCTGGAGCACATCGGAGCGCCCGGGTCCACCGCCGCGCTTGCCCTGCTCAACGACGCGGTGAAAAAAGGCGGCATCATGGCCTCCAGCCACGTCGGAGGGCTCTCGGGGGCGTTCATCCCCGTGACCGAGGACGAGGGCATGGTGGACGCGGTTGAACGGGGTTGTCTCGGCATCGAGAAGCTCGAGGCCATGACGTGCGTGTGCTCGGTGGGCCTCGACATGATCGTCATCCCTGGCGACACGAGTGCATCCACGATCTCGGCGATCATCGCGGATGAGGCGGCCATTGGCGTAACCAATCACAAGACCACCGCCGTGCGCCTCATCCCCGCCCCGGGGAAGAAGCCGGGCGATCGCGTGGAGTTCGGCGGGCTTCTTGGCGGCGGACCGGTGATGGCGGTGAGCGCGCTAAGCTCGGAGGACTTCATTGCGCGCGGGGGGAGGATCCCCGCGCCGATTCACAGCTTCAAGAACTGAGGGCGGGCGCGCCGCTTCGGCGCGTCTGCCGCGGCCCTTCGGGCTAGTACCAGTGGCTCGNNTACTGACATAGGGGTAGACGGCTCCCTGCGTCGAATTGGAACCGACGGTTTTTGCTCTGGCTCCAACGAATACGACGCTGCCATCATCGGGGGTCGCGACGCTCCAGCCATGCCAGTCGCCGCTCGTCCCATCGTAGCCGGTGAGCTTCTGCGCCTGGCTCC
>PLNO01000018.1 GCA_003141795.1 Spirochaetaceae bacterium
GGGTCTTTGACCCGGCTGCGCTGCAGCGGAAGATAGCGGAGATAGAAGTAAAAACAGCGGCGTCGGATTTCTGGCAGGACAAGGATGCCGCCGGGGAAGTGCTGGGGACCCTGAAGACCCTGAAGCGCCGCTACGACCCCTGGGTCAAGCTCCGCGCCGACTATGACGGCCTCAAGGAGATCTTCCAGCTCGCGGTGGAAGAGAAGGACGAGTCCTTCGAGCCCGACGTGCGCTCGACGCTGGAAGGCCTGGAGAATCGCTACGGTGAGCAGAAGGTCCTCGAGCAGCTCGGCGGGGAGAACGACGCCTCTTCCGCGTTCATCACGATCCATTCGGGGGCGGGCGGAACGGAGGCGTGTGACTGGGTGAGCATGCTCTACCGCATGTACTCGCGCTGGTCCGACCGTCACAGCTACACCGTCGACATCCTCGACATCCTCGAAGCGGAAGGCGGCATCAAGAGCGTCACCCTGCAGGTGAACGGCGCCTATGCGTACGGATACCTCAAGGCGGAAACCGGCATCCACAGGCTCGTGCGCATCTCCCCGTTCGATTCCAATGCGCGGCGGCACACCTCTTTCGCTTCGGTGTTCTGCTTCCCCGTGCTCGACGACAACATCGACGTCGACATCAAGCCAGAGGATATTCGGATTGATACGTATCGAGCCGGCGGTGCCGGCGGTCAGCACGTCAACAAGACCGACTCCGCGGTGCGCATCACGCACCTGCCCACCGGCATCGTCGTGCAATGCCAGAACGAGCGCAGCCAGTACAAGAACAAGGCGTTCGCGATGAAGGTTCTCCGATCGCGGCTCTACGATTTCTACAAGACCGAACGGGACAAGAACAGGGAAAAAAAGGAGCAGGAGAAGAAGGACATCTCCTGGGGCAACCAGATCAGGTCCTACACATTCCAGCCCTATACGCTCGTCAAGGACCACCGTACGAAGTTCGAGGTGGGCAATATCCAGTCCGTCATGGACGGGGAGATCGACGGCTTCATCGAAGAGTACCTGAAGATGCAATGGCTGGGAAAGAGCGGAAAGAGTGGCAAGGGCGATGGCAGTCAACATACTGATAGTTGACGACCTCGCGTTCATCAAGATCGTTCTGAGGGACATCATCGAAAAGGCCGGATTCCGGGTCATCGGGGAAGCCTCCAATGGGGAGCAGGCCATCGCGCAGTACCAGAACACCCGGCCCGACGTCGTGCTCATGGACATCACGATGCCGGGCATGGACGGGATCACCGCGCTCAAGAAGATCAGGGAGATCGATCCCGAGGCGCGCGTGATCATCTGCTCTGCACTCGGGCAGCAACAGCTCATCGTGCAGGCCATCCAGCTCGGGGCGAAGGATTTCATCGTCAAGCCCTTTCAACCCCAGCGGGTCGTCGCCGCGCTGAAAAAAGCGCTCGACATCTCCTGATGAGACGGGCCGTCGTGGTGCTTGCGCTTTTCACCGCCGTGGTCTCCGTGGTGCCGGCGGACACGACAACGGCTGCCACCGGCGCCGCAGGTACGACCCCTGCCGCATCGGCGACAGGAGCCGCTTCCACGAGCGCGGCTGCCAGCGCGGACCCCACGAAGCCCGATTTGTCCGTTCCCAAGGACGACGGGACGAAGTGGGTGGTCGGATTCACGGTGCTCGCCTCCGACGGCCTTTCGATGGAAAGCCGGTATCTCGCCTACAGCCTGCCCCTTCTTCTCCGCGACGAGGTGAGCGGCCTCACGAGCCACCTTTACAGCGACAAGGAGATCGACGCGCTGCGCCGCCTCATCGTCGCCCGACAGATCGCGACTGGCGAGCAGACCGTCACGAACGTGCGCAAGGATCGCGACGCGCTGCTCTTCGGGGATTCCCCGCCGACCTCCGATGCGCTGAAGACGATGGATCTGCGGCTGAAGGCGGCGGTCGCGCGCGGAGACTTCCTCCGTGCCCTGGATGCCTCACTCATCTCCGTGCTAAAGGAGAAGCCCGTTACGATGAAGTCCGCCGACGAATCGGGCAAGCTCCTGGACGCACCGAAGATTCCGGCCCGGCAGTACTGTGAAGCGCAGTCGCTGGACCTCCTCATCGGGGGGTCGCTCCAGGAGGTGCAGGGCTACCTCCTGCTCGACCTCTGGGCATACAGCGCCGCGCGCCAGGAGATCGTTTTCTCCGCGCGTGATGCCGCCCGCCGCGACGACCTGTACGCGGGCGCCCCGGAGATGGGAAAAGGGATAGCGGAGACGATCCTGGGACGTCCGTGGGCCATGGTCCGATTCGCGCCGAACCCGCCGAACAGCTCGTTGCTCGTGGACGGCGCGCTCGTCGCAACGGGGGCTTCACCGGCGTTGTACCTCGTTCCCGGCCCGCACCTCATCCGGATCCAGGCGCCGGGTCATGCCCCGGTGGAGCGCTCCGTCGTGCTCGAGTCGGGTGCTGTGGCGCCTGTCGAGGATACGCTTGAGAAAACGGTGACGGGCAGCATTTCGGTCGGCTCGGTCCCCGAGGGCGCTGACCTGTACCTCGATTCGATCTGGATCGGCAAAACGCCGCTCGTCATGGGCCGACCCACGGGCAGGAGCAGGGGACTGCTGTCCCTGCCGGGGTTCTACGACCTTCCTTTCGCCGTTCTGCCCGACTCACCCCCCGCGGTCTCCTTCGTGCTCCAGCAGGACCTGGGCACCCGCGACGCGCTGCAGAAGAAGGCGCGCGAGGATTTCTACACCTCGTTCGGCTGGTTCGCCATCTCCCTGGCGTTGCCGGTCTTCTCGTACGCGCTGGCCATCGATTTCGCGTCGCAGCGAGTGGCCTTTCTGGACAACGGTGACGCTGTCCACGCGGCATCTGCGGAGAGCGCGCGGAGTGTTTTCGGCGATCTCTATTACGGGGGCATCGCCGTCAGCGCTTCCCTGTTCGTCTGGATGGTTTTTCGCATAATCAACTACGTCACTGTTTCCAACGGGATCGCCGGGTGAAGGAGACCTCTGCATGCTCTTGAAGGGATTCGGCAAACGGCTGCGTGAGCTTTTCCAGTCAAAGGAGTTCGACGACACGTTCTTCCTCGATCTGGAGGATGCGATGATCGAGGCGGACATGGGCGTGAAGGCCGCATCCGAAACCGTGGAGGGACTGCGCCAGACCGTGAAGAACCAGGGGATCCGCGGACGGGCCGAGCTCCTGGCCGCGCTGAAATCCTCCCTGCGGGGCACGATCCTGGCGCGGGAAATCCCGCTCGTGAAGGGGAGCGTCAACGTGCTTCTCGTGCTCGGCGTCAACGGGGTCGGGAAGACGACGACGATAGCGAAGCTCGCGCACCACTTCAGCACTCAGCGCGGTGTGCAGAGCATCCTCCTCGTCGCGGCGGACACCTTCCGCGCCGCGGCCATCGACCAGCTCAAGCTCTGGGGCGGCAGGCTCGGCATGCCCGTCGTGGCGCAGGACCAGGGCGCCGATCCGGGCGCCGTCGTATTCGACGGCATCTCCAGTGCCCTTGCCCGGGGAGTCGAGCTCGTGATCGCCGACACGGCGGGGCGCCTGCACAACAAGGAGGCGCTCGTCAAGGAGCTGGCCAAGATCGACAAAATCGTCTCTGCGCGCGTCGCGAGGGTCGCCTACCAGAAGATCCTCGTCCTGGACGCCACGACGGGACAGAACTCCCTCGCCCAGGCGGAGGCGTTCAATGATGCCGTGCACATCGACTCGATCGTGCTGTCCAAGTGCGATTCGACGGCGAAGGGCGGCATGGTCGTGCCGATCTGCAGGGACCTCGGCATCCCGTTTTCCTACGTCGGGGTCGGTGAGAAGCTCGGGGACCTGGAGGTGTTCGATCCCGACCAGTACCTCGATTCACTCTTCGGAGCGACATGAAGCCGCGGCTGGTTATTTCCCTCGTCTTTCTCGTCGCGTTTTCAGGATCAGCCGAACAAATGCTGTACCGGTCCAACACCACGGGGATGCTGCTTGAGAGGATCGCCCCGTACCGTCGCGACGACTCCGAGTGGATCGTCACGGTGGAAAAGACCCCGACGCAGGAGGTGAGACGTCTCCTGGACAACGGCCGCGAGACGCGGCGGTGGGAAACCTCCTGGACCGACGGGCACACGCGCAGTGAGGAAAGGGAGACCGCGGGGAAACAGCTCGTGGCCCTGAGGGTCTACGATGCGCAGGGCAACCTCCTGCGGGAGGAGGAGTACGCGAACGGCGCGCTTTCGCGCACGTCCGTGCTCGCCTACACCGGCGGGACCCTGCGGCGGACGCGGGTGCTCGGCCCGGACGGCGCACAACTGTCCTCCACGGAGTATCTGTACGCGGTGAACGGCTCGCTTCGGGAGGTCCTGCGGACGGAGGACGGCGGCGGACTGAATATCTCCTCCACCGTGACGGGACCGGCAGGAGTCTCCGAACAGACCGCTTCCGCGGGCGAGGCCCGCCAGGTCGTGCGCTATGACGGCAGCGGGCGCATCATCGACACGGAGCGGCGCAGGGGCGATACCCTGGTCTCCCGGGAGCTCTTCCGTTACCGCGCCGACTCGGATCTCCTGGATTCCTCCACCGAGGAGCTTCCCGTCGATGGGAAGACTATCGAGCGGCGCTACGACGAGGCGGGAAGGATCGTCTCGGAGACAAGTGAGTCAGGCGGGGGCGAAGAAACGACCTATGCGCGCGACGACAAGGGGCGGCTCATCGCCAAGACGCGCCGCACGCCGGCAGGGCTCGAGGTATGGCGCTACACCCTCGATGCATCGGGAGGCGTCCAAAGGGAGGAGTACTCTCGGCGCGGCTCGCTGCAGAAGGTGACGACCTACGGAAAGGGCAGGGAGCGGACCGAGGACCTGTACAGGGACGGAGCTCTTTTCCTCCGCGTGTACTTCGACGGGGACACGCGGTTGCGTGAAGAGGTGCACTCGGGTGACGCGGTGCTCCGCGAGAGGACCTACGAGTGAAGACGTCACTGTCCCTCGTGTTCGCGGCTCGCTATTTCCGCACGCAGCGGCGCGACGCCGGCAACGCTTCCACGCTCCTCTCCGTGCTGGGCATCGCGGTGGGCGTCATGACCCTCACCGTCGTGCTCGCCGTCATGAACGGTTTCCAGCTCGGCTTCATCGACAGCATCGTGGAGATCAGCTCCTACCACCTGCAGGCCCGCCTGAAGCCAGACGCGGTACAGCCCGCCGATGACGAGGTGAGGGCCCGTCTGGTCGGTATCCCCGGTGTCACGGCAGTCGTCCCTTTCGTTGAGAGACAGGCGCTCATCCAGGGGGAGTTCCAGCGGCCGCGCGCGGCTTCTGTCAGGGCCGTCCCCCCGGATCTTTTTTCGCGGGACCCGTCCCAGGCCGCCATGCTGAAGCCGATCTATGGAACTTTCGATCTCTCCGACCCCCGTTCCGTCGTCGTCGGATCCGAGATCGCGACCGGGCTCGGGTTGCGCATCGGCGACACCCTCTCCGTGGACTCGTACGCCGGCGGGGCCGGGGGCCGGCCCGTGCCGCGTCGGGACGTGTTCCGAGTGAAAGGGGTTTTCCAGACCGGCTACCTCGACTTCGACTCCGGGCTCGTCTTCATCTCTCTGGAGGCGGCCGATGCCCTGTACGGCGCGGGAACGGCGCTGCCGCGCACCTGGGGAGTGAAGATAGCCGACCGTTTCCAGGACGGGGGACCCCTGCGTGCCGCCCGTGCCGCGCTCCAGGTCTACGGATATGGCGTGGAGAGCTGGCAGACCTACAACAAGTCCTTCTTCGATGCCCTCTTCATGGAAAAGCTCATGATGATGGTGCTGGTCGGGCTGATATTCCTCGTGGTGGGATTCAACGTGTACCATTCGCTTCGACGCAGCGTCTTCGAGCGCATGGAGGAAATCGGCGTGCTCAAGGCGGTCGGCGTGCCCCCCGGGCGGATCCAGGCGATCTTCGTCCTGGAAGGGCTCTTCATCGGGGTTGCCGGTGCAGGCTCTGGGCTCATTGCCGGGCTCCTCCTCTCCGTGAACGTCAACGAGGTGTTCGCCGGGGTCGAGCGGGCCATCAGCTGGGTGGCGGGTGCCTGGCGGATGCTCGCATTTCCCTTCGTGTCAGGTCCGTCAGCCGCCCAATTCAGGATCTTCAGCCCTACGATCTTCTATCTCTCGAAAATCCCCTTCCACATATACCTGCGTGAGGCCTTCATGGTTTCCGCTTTTGCCGTGGTTGCATGCGCGGGGGCCGCCTGGGCCGCCTCCCGCGCGGTGTCCCGATTCCGGCCGTCGGAGGTGCTCCGCTATGAATGAGAGCAACGCTGGGCTCGAAGCGGCAGGCGTGCCTGTCGTCGTCGTCTCCTCCCTATCCCGACGCTTCGTGACGGGAACGGAAACCCTCGAGGTCCTCCGCGGCGTGGACCTCACCGTGTCCCGGGCCGTCACCGTTGCCGTGACCGGGGAGAGCGGCTGTGGAAAGAGCACGCTCCTCGGGCTCATCGGCGGGCTGGACAGGCCTACGGAGGGCAGGGTCGTCGTCGGGGGAACGGACATCACGGAGATGGCCGAATCGGAGCTGAGCAGGTATCGCAACCAGGAAATCGGGTTCGTCTTCCAGTTCCATTTCCTCCTGAAGGATTTCACGGCGCTTGAAAACGTCATGATCCCCGGCATGATGGGCCGGGAGCCGCGTCGTGCGCTGCGCGCGCGCGCGCGCAGCCTTCTCGCCGAGGTCGGGCTCGAGGCGCGGATGAACGCCTGGCCTCTGGAGCTCTCCGGCGGCGAGCGCCAGCGGGTGGCCGTCGCGCGCGCGCTCATCAACGAGCCGGGCCTCCTGCTGGCCGACGAGCCCACCGGCAATCTCGACGAGCGGAACGCCGGCGTCGTCGAGGACCTGCTGTTCGGGCTCGTGCAGAAGCGGGGCCGCTCCATGGTGATCGTCACCCACGACGCCGCGCTCGCCGGCCGCGCCGACCTCCGCTACCATCTGTCCTCAGGGGTGCTGGCTTCATCATGAGCTCACGCTTCGTTCTGTTCTTCACGCGGAGGATGCTCAGGGGGAAGGCGGGGACGGCGCGCTACCTCCGAGGATCCATCCTCGGCATCGCGGTGAGCCTCGTGCCGCTCATCGTCGTGATGGAGGTGTCCACGGGCATGATCGAGGGCATCACGCAGCGCCTGCTCGAGGTGGGCACCTATCATCTGCAATTGCCGTTGCCGTCCACCACGGATCCGGCAACGCTTTCGCGGATCGCCGACAGCGTGGGACGCGTGCCCGGCGTGGTGGCCTCCGTGCCGGAGCGCCAGGGAACGGCCATGGTGCTCTCGAAGTCATCTGCGACCGGTGTGAGCCTGCGCTTCGTTCCTCCCGACGTCTTTTCCCGTGACGCGGGGCTTCGCTCCTACGTCACGATCCGATCGGGCACGGCCGACCTTTCCCGCCCCGACTCCGTCCTCCTGAGCGCCGCAATGGCGGGCAAGCTCGGCGTCTCGGCGGGCGACCCGGTCACGCTCCTCACGACGTGGAGCGCGTCCATCAGCGGCCCGCCGCGTCTGACCGTCGTGAGTGTCTCGGGGATCTACGAGACGGGGTATCAGGAGCTCGATGCGGGGCTTGCCTACGCGCCGCTGGCGCTGGCGGACCGCATCCTCTCACCGCGTGTCGGACGGGCGCTCGTCGGGGTCAAGGTGAGCGAGCCTTTCGGAAACCTCGCCGGCATCGAACGCGGCGTTGTCGAGGCCGCCGGCGGCGACGTGAGGGTCGCGAGCTGGCGGGAGATCGAATACGCGCGGCTTTCCGGTTTTCGCACCACCAAGGCGCTGCTCCTGTTCATCATGGCGCTCGTCGTGATCGTCGCATCGGTGAACGTCTCCTCCTCCGTGCTGATGATCCTCTTCGAGAGGAGGCACGACATGGGGATCCTCAAGAGCGTCGGCGCCGGTCCGGGATCGCTCTCCTTCGCGTTCCTCCTTGCGGGGCTGTGCACGGGGTTGCTCGGGACGGTTGCCGGCATTGCATCTGGACTTCTCGTCGCGGTCAACATCAACGAGGTGATCGCCGGGGCGAGCTGGCTGGTGAACAGGGTACTGGACGGCGTCTCGTTCGTCGTGACCTCGTTCGTGCCTTCTGCGCCGCATCTGGGCAGTTTCACCCTTTTCAACAGCGCCTACTACCTCACGAAGATCCCGATACGCATCAATGCGGGGGAAGTGATCGCCGCGGCGGCCGCTACGCTCCTGCTTTCAGCGGTTGCCTCCTATATTCCGGCGGCTCGGGCTGCCAGAACACGGCCTCTGGATATCCTCCGCAAGGTCTGAGGCCAGCACTGGCCGTTTGCCGGGGTACCCACGCATAGAATTCAAAACCCTTATTATGTATACTCTATCGTAGCCATGAAATGCGAAATCTGCGGCCTGAGGGATGCGGTCATACATATCAGGCAGATACAAAAGGAGCTCGTGCACGAGCTGCACATCTGCGAAGAGTGCGCGCAGGAGAAGGGTCTGATCCGTGAGGAAGACTCCGAGCTGCCCATTGCGAACCTTCTCTCGGGGCTGCTGGAGGGCAAGGACGTCGTCGGCGCCGGGGATGTGAAGGAGTCGTGCCCGAAGTGCGGAATGAAGGCATCGGAGTTCCGCAAGCAGGGCAAGCTCGGGTGCCCGGAATGCTTCATCGCGTTCGAAAAGGACGTCCGTGCCATCATTTCACAGATGGCGTCCCGTCCGCGACATACGGGCAAGCCGCCGCTCACGCTCGTCGTTGACCCTGCGGCAACGCTAAAAACCGAAGGAATCCGTGAAGAACTACGGGGAGCCGTTGAACGGGAGGAATATGAGCTTGCCGCCCAGTTGCGCGACAGGCTGAGGGAGATGGAAGCGGATGTTTGAGTTCACCGGTCTGGGCGACATGAAGGGTTGGATGCGCGCGCCTGCAGTCGGGGACCCGGCAAACCTCACGCCGGAACCGCCGGGGACGGTCGTCATTTCCAGCCGGGTCCGGCTCGCCCGCAACCTCTCCCAGTATCCGTACCCGGGCCGCTGCCCGGCGGACCAGGAGGAGGAATGCCGGGAGCGGATCATCTCGGCTTTCCGCGGGTTGCCGAATGCGGAAGATTTTGCGATCATCTACATGGACGAGCTTTCCTCGCTGGAACGGCGGATCCTCTTCGAAAGAAACCTCATTTCCCAGGGTTACTCGATAGAGAAGCACAGGGCCATGGTTCTGAGCGCGGACGAGTCCGTTGCGGGGATCATCGGAGACGAGGATCACCTCCGCCTTGTCGGTATTCAGAGCGGGGCGGGGCTCGAGTCGCTCCTGGGACGCCTTGACACCCTCGACTCGAAGCTGGAAGAGTCCCTGCCGTATGCGGTCTCCCCCGAATGGGGTTATCTCAACACCGCAATCACGAACCTCGGTACGGGGCTGAAAGCTTCAATGATGCTTCACCTGCCCGCATTGGCGATGAGCGGGCTCATCAAAAGGGCCGTCAAGGCATCGGCGCAGCTCGGTTTGTCCATCCGCGGATTTTACAGCGAGAGCATGGAATCCCTGGGGGACATGTACATCATTGCCAATGAGATCACCATCGGCCTGGCCGAGAAGGAGATCATCGGCAACCTGGCCCGCATCGCGGTCCAGCTTGCCGGCTATGAAACCAGGACACGGGAGGAATTGATGGAGAAACGTCGGGTGGACATCGAGGATCGGGTGTTCAGGGCCTGGGGCCTGCTCACCTGGTGCCGCTACGTCACCCATCGTGAAGCGATCGAGGCGCTCTCAGCGCTCCGGCTCGGGGTATCCCTGGGTCTCATCAATTCAGTGGATGCCTCCACGATCACCGCGCTCCTTTTCCTTTCACAAAAATCCCACATCCAGCGGGTGCTCCAGTCCCAGGCGGATTCGGTGGACGGCAAGCTCATCGATTACACCAGGGCCAAGATCATCCGTGAAGCGCTGACGCAGGCGAGGGAGGGCTGACGCCATGTTCAAAGGACTCACTCAGCGGGCACAGAAGGTGCTCACGATTCTCGCTCAAGAGGAAGCCAAGCGCTTCCATTCCGACCAGCTCCTTCCGGAGCACATCATCCTCGCCCTTTTGAAGGACGGGGAGGGGGTGGCGGTCAAGGCGCTCCTGCGCATCAAGATCGATGCCTCCGAGATGCAGGCGGAAATCGAAAAGAGCCTCCCCAAGGGCAAGGGCGGGCTCATCCTCGGCGACGTCCCCCCGTCAAAGCGCGGGCAGAAGATCCTCGAAGACTCCGCCGAAGAGGCCCGCAACATGGGCCACGAATACATCGGCACCGAGCATCTGCTCCTGGCGGCCATCAAGGAGCAGGGGAGCATCGTGGCGCGCTACCTCGCGCGATACAACATCACGCCCAACGGGCTGCGGGAGGCGATCCTCCAGATCAGCGGCACGGGCGACTACAAGGGCGGATCCCCTGCCCAGTCGGCCAAGAGAAAGCCGGCGACACCCACGAAGAAGCCGACCCCGACGCTCGACGAGTTCGGCAGGGACCTCACCGCCTTCGCCCGGGAGAACAAGCTGAACCCCGTGATCGGCCGGTCCAAGGAGATCCAGCGGGTCATCCAGATCCTCGCCCGCCGCACGAAGAACAACCCCGTTCTCATCGGAGAGCCGGGGGTCGGAAAGACGGCGATCGTGGAAGGCCTCGCGCAGAAGATCATCGACGGCACCGTGCCGGAGGTGCTCGTGGGCAAGCGCGTCCTCACCCTGGATCTTGCATCCCTCGTGGCGGGCACGAAGTACCGCGGGGAGTTCGAGGAGAGGCTCAAGAGGGTGATGAAGGAGATCCTCGGGGCGGGCAACGTGGTGCTGTTCATAGACGAGCTGCATACGATCATCGGCGCAGGCGGCGCGGAGGGGGCGATCGACGCCTCCAACATGCTGAAGCCCGCCCTGTCCCGCGGTGAGCTGCAGTGCATCGGCGCCACGACGCTGAACGAGTACAAGAAGCACATCGAGAAGGACGCGGCGCTGGAGCGCAGGTTCCAGCCCATCTACGTGAGCGAGCCCTCGGTGGACGAAACGGTGGAGATCCTCAAGGGGATCAAGAAGAACTACGAAGACCACCATCACGTCGTGTATACGCAGGCGGCCGTCGAGGCTGCCGCAACCCTGTCCCGACGCTACGTCACCGAGCGCTTCCTGCCGGACAAGGCCATCGNNGGCCATCGACCTCATCGACGAATCCGGTTCCCGCAGGAGGATCAAGAACTCCGTGAGGCCGCGCGAGCTCGCCGACCTTGAAAAGGAGATCGAGCGGCTGACGTTGGAAAAGACGAACCTCGTGAACACGCAGAACTACGAGAAGGCGGCCGCCGTGCGCGACATGGTCCGCCAGCTCAAGGGCAAGGTGGACGAGATCAAGAAGGGCTGGGAGAGCACGATCTCCGTTGAGGAGAACGTCGTCGATGTGGAAGACATCCAGCAGGTGATCTCGGACATGACCGGCATCCCCCTGACGCGCATCGTGCAGAGCGAATCGCAGAAGCTTCTGCACATCGAGGAGGAGCTGCACAAGAAGGTGATCGGCCAGGAAGAGGCCANNGCTCATTCGTCTTCCTCGGCCCCACGGGGGTCGGCAAGACGCTCGTGGCAAAGACCCTCGCAGAGTTCCTCTTCGGCGATCCCGACGCCCTCGTGCGCATCGACATGTCGGATTTCATGGAGAAGCACAATGTGTCGCGCCTGGTCGGAGCTCCCCCCGGATACGTGGGCTATGAGGAGGGTG
>PLNO01000359.1 GCA_003141795.1 Spirochaetaceae bacterium
ATGGGCTACGCTTTTGTCCCTCGGCAGGTCGGGCGCCGCCGAGCTCGTGGAGGAGCTGTGCGCCATGGCGCAGCTCTTTTCGAAAAACCTGTTGCAGGAGGGGTTCCGCATCCGCAACGAGGTGGTTTTCAACCAGGTCCTCGTTGCCTGCGAAACCCCTGCCCTCACCGAGGCCACTCTTGCCGGCGTGCAGCGTTCAGGTGAATGCTGGTGCGGCGGCACGTCGCGGGAGGGGGAGCCGGCGATGCGCATCAGCGTGTGCTCGTACATGACCACGGTGGAGGACGTGCGCAGAAGCGTCAGCGCCTTCGTGGCCGCGCGGTCCGCGGCGGAAGCCTCCGTGCACGCCGCCGCACAGGGAGGGAAGCCATGAGGAGTCTGGGGATCATAGGGGGCATGAGCTGGGTCTCCTCTGCGGAATACTACCGGCTCCTCAACGAGGGGGTGCAGAAGGCACTGGGTGGAAACCATTCCGCCCCGATCGTGATGAGCTCGGTTGACTTCCAGCCCTACTCGGATCTCCTTGCGCGCGGGGAGTGGGAGCGCATCAGGGATGCGCTCGTCAGCGAGGCGCAACGGCTTGCCCGGACGGGCGTGGAGGCCATCGCGATCGCCACCAACACCATGCACATGTTCGCCGACGACATCGAGAAGGCCGCCGTCCTGCCCGTTCTGCACATCGCCGACGCGACGGCGCACCGGCTGCACGATGCCGGGTACACGCTGATCGGCCTCATGGGCACGCGCCATTCCATGGAGAAAGATTTCTACCGCACCCGTCTGAAGGAAAGGCACGGCATCGAATCACTCATCCCCGCCTCACCCGAACGCGAACGCATCAATGCCATCATCTTCGACGAGCTGTGCGCGGGACGCTTCCTCGACGCATCGAAGAAGTTCCTCCTGGGCGTCGTGGGCTCACTCGCCGCCCAGGGCGTCCAGTGCGTCGTTCTGGGCTGCACGGAGCTTCCCCTGGTGATCAGACAGGCGGACGTGCAGCTGCCCGTGGTGGACACCATGTCCGCGCACGTGCAGGCCTGCCTCGATTTCATGCTGAAAGACAGGTGAAGCAAAACGACCGGTTCGATGTATAATCAGGAAGCATATGAGCAGGGCTTTTGTCGACGAGTCAGCTTCCGAATCAAGCGAGGGAGACGCCCCCGAGCTCAAGATCCCCCTGCCGCCGGGCGCAAAGAACTACGTCACGCCCCAGGGAGCGCAGCGGACGCGCGCCGAGCTGGAGCAGCTTCTGGCCACCGCGCAGCCCCGGCTTCGTGAGGTCGACCGCAGAATCCAGTACCTCTCGCGCATGACGGCGATCATGGAGATCGTCGCTCCGGGCGCGCGGTCACCCGACCGGGTCGTGTTCGGAACGACCATCGCCGTGAAAGAAGCGCAGGAGGAGCGGACCTACCGCATCGTCGGCGTGGACGAGAGTGACCCCGGCCGCAGCTGGGTGAGCTGGATCTCGCCCATCGGGCGGGCGCTCATTGGCAAGAGACCCGGCGACACCGTGAAGGTGAGCCTCCCCACGGAGGAGAAGCTCCTGACCGTCGTGTCGATCGGGTACGACCCCTCGTGACGCCGGGCTGTCGGCAGCAAGACCCGCTCTGCCGGCCCTTGGCAGCGGAACGCCGAGGGACTACGATCTGAGCTGATGCAGAATGTCGGCGGTGCTGTCCGCCTGGTTCTCGTAACGCTGTCCCTCACCGAGCTCGCCGTCGTTCTCCTCCGCCTGCGGCATCGCAGCGCCCGGCAGGAGGCTTCCTGGGTTGCCACCGTCCTTGCCGTCTTTGCCGTACGCCTCCTGATTCCCCGCGAAAGCATCGCGGATGTCCTGGCGCCGTCGGTCGTGCTGGCGGCAACGGGGAACCTGCTCCTCCTCCTCAACGGGAGGAAGGGGAAGGTTCTTTGGACGTGCATCGTCGCGGGGCTCGCCGTTGTCCTCTCGAGCCTGGACGTCCTGCTCGTGGGGGATGACACCACGACACGTCTGCTGCGTGCGGTTCCCCTCGCGCTCCTCGCGATCCCGCCTCTCGCCCTTCTTGTATTGCTCTGGCGCAAAACCGGGGAGGTCGCCGACCTCCTGCTCCTCGCCTTGGCCGCCGCATGGGCCGCCGCGGTGAGCGCGGAGACCGCTTCGCTGCTTCCCGCACGGGCATCGGACTGGATGCTGGCGCCGCTTCTCATCATCGTCGGCTATGTGCTGTTCGAGGAGGGGTATCTGTCCCCGCTCACAACGAGCGGTTACGTGGACCGGCTTGCCGCGCAGAGGCGGCGCAGCAGGGAGACTTATGCGCGGCTCCTGGCCAGCGAGGATGCGCTGGCGGTCCAGGACCGGCTCATCACCGCCGGCCTCCTTGCCATCGGAGCCGCGCACGAGTTCAAGAACGTGCTCGCCTCCCTGCGGCTGGTGGCGGAGCACGGTCTTGCCCGCCCCGATGTCGCGGCAAAGGACCGGGACCTCACGCTCGTCCTGGAGCACGCCGAGGCGGGGGCCGTATCGGCAACCGCGTTTCTCGAGCGCCTGGGGATGGAGGGGAGAGCGGAGCCGCAAAGCTTCCGCGTGGCCGATCTTCTGGATCGATGCGCCCGGTTCGCGAGGCCCGCGCTGCGTTCCGCGGGCATCCTGATGACGCTGTCCTGTGAGCAGGATCTCTCCGCCGTGGTTCGGCGCCCGGAGATCGAACAGATCCTGCTCAACCTGCTCCGGAATGCCGCGGACGTCTTCGTGGCCCGGGGGTGCGGCGAGCCGCGGCTCCTCCGTATCGAGGCGAAAGCCGGTGAGGAGTCTGCCGACATCTCGGTGTGCGACAATGCCGGGGGGATCGATCCGGGAGAGGAAGGCGTGCTGTTCAGCCTGGGGTGGTCGACGCGGGGGAGCACCGGCATCGGCCTCTACCTCGCGCGGACCCTCGCCGAGCGCAATGGCGGCACCCTCTCCTTCAGCCGGGTCGACGGGGGGAGTATTTTCCTTCTCCGGCTTCCACGCTGCCCGGGGTAAAAGCGTCGCGTGTCTTCTTCAGCTTGTGTTTTGGCGTGGAGTGTCTCATCATGGCGGTGGTGGAATCGCACATGACCGCGGAAAGTTTCACGATCCTCCTCGTCGATGACGAGCAGAACTACCGCTCATCGCTGCGCCGGCTCCTCCAACCGGAGGGTTTCCAGTTCCTCGAGGCCGGCGACGCTCAGGAAGCCCTCACCCTCCTCTCGGGGCATCACGTGGACCTCGCGCTGCTGGACGTGCGCATGCCCGGGATGAACGGGCTGGAGCTCCTGGCCCGCATCAAAGAGGACCACCCCGAGGTGAGCGTGCTCATGGTGACCGCTTTCGGCGACCTGGGCATGGTCGTCGAAGCCATGAAGGCCGGCGCAACGGATTTTCTTGAAAAGAACGCCTCCACGGAAGCCATCAGGGCGCGGCTCGTGCAGGCCCGGCGGATCTGGCAGCTCGAGCAGGACAATGCGGCGCTGCGCCGTCAGAGCGCCGGTGCGTTCGACTTCCCCCCGCTCATCGGGACCTCGGTGGCCATGACCCGTCTCAAGGAGGCAGTGGTGCAGGTGGGGCCGTCCGACGCGTCGGTGCTCATCGAGGGGGAGACGGGGACGGGCAAGGAGCTCGTCGCGCACGCCATCCACCACCACAGCAGGCGCCGCGACAAGCCTTTCGTCGTCGTGGATTGCACCTCCATCTCTGAGACCCTCATGGAGAGCGAGCTCTTCGGCCACATGAAGGGCGCCTATACGGGGGCGGACGCGAGCGACACGGGGCTCTTCCGCTCGGCGGAGGGCGGCACCGTGTTCCTCGACGAGATCGGGGAGATCCCCCTCGCGCTGCAGGTGAAGCTGCTGCGCGTGATGCAGGAGCGCGAAGTGCGCCCCGTCGGAAGCACGCAGAGCTACAAGGTGGACATCAGGGTCATCGCGGCGACCAACCGACACCTGCCGGAGCAGGTGAAGCGCGGCACGTTCCGCGAGGACCTGTACTACAGGATCGCCGTGGTGACCCTCGAGGTGCCGCCCCTGCGGGAACGGGGGGACGACATCACCCTGCTCGCGCAGAGCTTCCTCGAGCTGATGCGCGGGGATTCTCCGGTGACGAGGATCGAAGAGGAGGCGATGCGCCGACTCTTCGATCACGGGTGGCCCGGCAATGTCCGGGAGCTGGAGAACGTGATTCACCGCGCCATCATCCTGAGCCGGGGTCCGGGCTTGAGCGCTGACGACCTCCCCCCCGGACTGGCTCCCGCTCCCGTCGCGGAGCCGCACGCTCCCGCCGGTGGCGGAACCCCCGACGGCATCCCTGCCGGGAGCGTGCAGGGGGACAGCATGGAGAACTATGAGCGCGCGGCCATCGCGAACGCGCTGCGGAAAAGCGGCGGCGCGCGCCGTGAGGCCGCGCGGATGCTCGGGATCGGAGAGGCAACGCTGTACCGCAAGATGCATCTCTACGGCCTGGGGTAGCGGTAGCGCATCGACGTGACCGCTTCTAAGTCGCGGCGCTGGCGGGAAACCGGCGGCCGCTGAGGAGGTACCGGGCTGTGTCCGAAAAGGCGCTCCTTCTCGTGGACGACGAGGCCTCCATTCTCAAGGCCCTGCAGAGGGAGCTTGCCCAATGGGCGCGGTCCCGGGGGCTTCGCATCCTCACGGCAGGATCGGCGGAGGAGGCGGAAACCGTCGTCGCGAAGGAAGCGGGCGCCGTGTGCCTTCTGGTCTCCGACGTGCGCATGCCCGGACGCAGTGGGCCGGATCTCGTGCAGAGCGTTCACGCCGCATGGCCCGACACCATCGCGCTCCTGCTCACGGGTTTCGCCGAGCTCCCCGAGCTCATCAAGGCGGTGCGGGCGGGCGCATTTTCCTACATCCTGAAACCATGGGACCCGGAATACCTCAAGGCGGAGCTCGAGAAGGCGCTGGCCGTCTATCTTCTGAGGGACCAGGAGCGGAGCCACAACAGGCGGATCGAGGAGGACCTGAAGTGGGCGGGTGAGCTGCAGACGGCCCTTTTCTGCGCGCCGCTGCCCACCGGGGGTCGTGTGGAGTTCGGATCGGTCTACCGGCCGCTCTCCGAGTTCAAGTGCAGCGGGGACTACCTGGACGTCGTCGCCCACGCGGGGGACCTGTACACCCTGCTCGTCGGCGACGTCGCCGGTCACGGGGTCAGGGCGGCGCTCGTAGCGTCGTTCCTCAAAGCCCTGGTGGGAGCGGCACTCATCGATCCGCCGATGGAGAAGGGGATCATCCGTCTGGATACCGTGCTCGACGGCCTCAACGACAGGATCTGCGGTTCTCTGCCCGAATCGCTCGGCATGATGGTCACCCTCGGCGCCGCCGCCGTGGACGCATCTCGCGGCGAGCTCGCAGTCGCCTCCGCGGGACATCTTCCGCTCATCCTCCTCCGCGGAGGACGCGCGCACCCCCTCCGCGTCGAGGGGCTTCCCCTGGGCGCACGTCCCGGCACCCGCTACACCTTGCGCAGGTTCCGCCTTTCCGACGAGGACATGCTCGTTCTCCACACCGACGGACTGCTGGAGAGGAAGGGAGAGGCGATCGGCGTCGGCGAACGGCGGCTTGCCGACACGCTGGAGAAGGACGGCTCCATGCAGGGGTTGGCCGAGCGGTTGGTTGCCGCGATGACGCCCGACGAAGGGTATGCGGACGACGTCACCGTCGTGACGGCGGCGGTTTCACTTCCGGCAGGGCTGTCGCAACCCGCGCTCGAGCCGGTGTCAGAGACGGGCTGAGCGCCGGCTCATGCGCCGGCTGCCTTCACCGTCCGCATGACTCCTTCGGAGATCGTTCGCGCCTTCTCGGGGTCGACTGATTCCGGCGGGCGCGCTTCGGAAACGGCGCCTTTCTGCGCCGCCGAAACCATTGCATTGACCCATGCCACGACAGAGACGAGCGGCCGCGAGCTCGCCCCGGCGCGTTGGGGCTCGTGATGGTAGAGGGCGGTATCGACGATGGGCTCGGGCAGGTTCCAGGCATCGAGGAGGTAGCCGCCCAGACGCGAATGGGAGGTGCTCTCGAAGCCGAGCTCCTTCTCCGCATCGAAGAAGCCCATGCCCGGCTTGGACGCCTCATGGTCGAGGATGGCGCGGTAGCGGGCCGGCAGATGGCGCAGGAGGAGTATCCTCCCCGCGTCGTGGAGAAGGCCTGCGATGCCGGCGCTCTGCGGCTCGTCGGAGGGAACGGGCGGACGGGCGGCCACGACGAAACGCTGGACGAGCACTGAATGCGCAACGAGTGCGTCGAGCTGGGCCCGCTGCACCGTGTCCCACTTCTCCTGCTCCACGAAGGAGGTCATGAGGGCGATGCCCCGGATGGTTTCCATGCCGAGAAGCGCGATGGCGCGCTCCACGGAGGTGACGCCGCTGAATCCGTAGAGGGCGGAGTTGATGATCTGCAGCACCTTGGCGGTCAGGCCGACGTCCTGCTCGATGATCGCCGCCACGTCGGGAAGGGTCCGTCCTTTCTCTATGGCGTCGGTAAGCTTCGTGTACACGGCGGGGATGGCGGGGAGATGCGTGACGCCGGAAAACATGTCGAGGATCCCGCCCTCCGACAGCTCCCTGCGCACGCTGAGCATGTGCTCGATGCGGCCGCGCAACGCCTCGTCGTCCCACGGTTTGGCGAAGAACGTCCGCGCCGTTCCTGACGACAGCGCTCGCAGCACCGTGTCCCTGTCCACCTGGCCGCTGAGGATCACCCGGGTAGTCCCCGGGTACTTGTCGCGCACGGCGCCCAGGAGCTCCACCCCGTCCATGCCCGGCATCCGCACGTCGGCCACGACGAGATCCGTGCTGCGCTCGGCGAGCATCGTGAGCGCCTCCGCTGCCCCACCGGCGAGCCTCACCTCGAAGGGGGCATTGTGAAAAGCCCTGCGCAGAGCGCGCAGGATGCTCTGGTCG
>PLNO01000110.1 GCA_003141795.1 Spirochaetaceae bacterium
ACCGCGGCGATCCTGCGGGGCAGGGCGCTGCGCCCCACAGTCTCGAAGGAAGCGCAGAGCGCGGGGATGCCCAGGCGCTTTCTCACGTAACTTACCGCTCCTTGGGAAACGTCCAGGCCGTAGCACGGAAGCCCCGCCTCACGCGCCGCGTCGAGGAAGGGGCCGTACGCGCATCCTACGTCGACCACGGCGCCGTCGGTCGTGCGTGGGAGAAGTTCCTTGATCGTCGCGACGCGGGGGCGACACGCGCTCTTGATGGACTCGAAGTCATCGAGATAGGTCCGCCCGTACTGTGCCTTGTAGTCGGCGAAGAAGTAGCGTGTTCCGTAGCTCTTCTTTTCCCCGGAGAAGCTTTCCAGCGTAATCGTGCCGCACCCGCTGCAACGGCGGTACGTACGTTCCGCGAACCGGGCTATCACCCTGTTGCCGTCGGTCCCGCAGCCGGGGCACGAGGGGGTGCCCTGCGCCGTCAGTGAGGTGAGGAGACGCACGAGCCTCTCCGTCCTGTCCTTGCCAATCGCTTCGTTGAACGCGTCCACCGGCTCCATGAGCGCGGCCGGTGCGTCGAGCAGGCTGAGAAACGTCCGCATGTCGGGGGTCAGCGTGCCGATCGACGGAAAGCCCGACGCAACACCCAGATCGTGGTGGTAATGGGAAGGGTTCAACAGCACCACAGGAACGCCGGTGGCAAGAGCCACGAAGGCGGTGATCCCGAAATGCGTGATGAGGAGGTCATGCGCGGCGATGAGCGGACGCAGATCCGAGGCGCCGCGGACGATGTGAACGGATTCCGGCCACTCCTGCCTCTTGAACAGCGGCCCCTCGACGACCGTGATCCGTTCCGGCGGGAAGACTTTGGCGTTGAGAAGCACGTCGAGGAGCCTTCCCGAGAGGTCCTGGACGTCCTCCCCCCCGAAGCTGATGAGGAGGGTGCGCGGGAGGGAGGGCCGCGCGGTACGGGAGCGCCGGGGAAGGTCCAGGAACGCGGGGGAGGACAGATTCGCGGCGCGCGCTCCGGGCAGCCCCGGGATCGCGTCGATGAGAAACGACGCGTAGTGCGCGGCCTCCCCTCCCTCATCGAGGCAGACGAGAAGGCCGTGCCGCATGAGGCTCTCCGCCTCGGCACGGGTCGAGCTCCGCGCGTCGACGATGATGAGGTCCCATCGTTCCGCGGCCCCCAGATGCGTGATGATGGCGGGCCGGCCACGCGCGGGCAACCGGGCGAGCGCCTCCGAGAGGATCTTTCGCGACGCGGAGTCCATGCGGGAGGTGAGGAACGCGACGCGCGGGCCCAGCTTCTCGGCGAGCCCGATGCAGCGGCTGAGATGCCCCATCCCGTCGCCCGAGCCCGCCACGGGAACCAGGAGGAAGGAGCGCGTTTTAGCCGGCATCGATCACCTCGGGGTTCTTTCTTGACCATTCGACGAGCGCTTCGATTTCGATCGGAGCGCCGTGGTACAGCTCTTCGAACAGACGGATCGTCCTCTGGTAGTCCTGCAGAGTGTCGACCGTCACTCGGGCTTCGGGAAGGAACGCATCGGTGGGGGCCTGCGGCTCGAGAAGTGCGAAACGCTCCCGATGCCGGTAGAGGAACGTAGTGATGTGCTCCCGCTCGTCGGCCTGGGATGCCTCACGCTCCGCGGCGAAGAGCGCCTCGGCCTCGACGACCTCTACCCCGGAGCCCCACGGGCAGCCCAGGTAGTGGCTGAGGTCGGCATGCGCCCTTTCGTGCAGCGCCATGATATCGCGTGCAAGCCGGGCCGACGTAACCGGATTGTCGCCCGTGGCCCGTATGACGCGCTGAACATCGCGGACGCGGCATGCCTCGCAATAACGGGCGAGCACGTCCTCATCGGGCCCTGCGTCGGCGACGAACCCCTCGGGTTCCGCGAGACCGCGGAGCACGTCCAGGCTTTTCGCGTCGGTCAGAAGCGCGTACACCTCGGCGGGGACGCCGCGGAGCGCCCTCATTACGTGCTGGATGACGGTACCCCCCGGCAGGGGCAGCGTTGCCTTCGACGGGAGCCGTGTGGAGCCCAGCCGAACCTGGACAAAAACACCCGTGCGCACGCTATACGATCTCCCAGTTCTCGATCACGTCCCGCGGCTCCCTGCGGAACCGGAAGCGATGCGTGTGCACCCATGCGCGCACGGCCCTGAACTCGTTGATCGCATAGAGCGGCCCGGTATCCGAATGGGTCATGTATTCCAGCGCGCTGGACACCGGCAGCACACCCATCTCCCGCCTGCGGCGGACGGCGAGATTTTTCAGCCAGAAGGTCTTGTAGCCCTCGTCGGGCGTCGTATCCTCCTGGGGCGGGGCCCCGGTGTAGGTGAGCACGATGTCCTTCGTCCCCTGCAGCCTCTCCCCCCAGAGGAAGCAACGGAAGCCGAAGTCGAGCTTCTGCCAGTAGGGGTTGGCGATGAGCGGATCGTATCCGCCGGATTGGGAGAACTTCTCCCGGTTGTACAGGCCGCAATAGTCGTACGGGAAGAGCGTGCTCTCCCCGCTGGATCGCGGGACCCGGAACAAAAGCGACAGCTTTCTCTTTGTCCACTGGGGGGACTGCCAGGACGGGATAGGCTCGGCCTGGGCGTTGCGCGCGACGGGCACCGAGCAGATCACCTTGGACTCCTCGAGACGCGTGATGACCGACGCGGAAAAATCCGAGAGGCGCGTATCGCTCCAGAGCACGAATACGCACGGGGAGCGCGACTCGGCGATGCCGACGTTGATCCTCTCCCCGATGCTGCCGGGCGTCTTCATGAGGAGAAAGCGCACGTCGGGGAAATCGTGGGCGAGGGACTCGATGTCAGTGGACGGATCGCTTCCCTCCACCCAGAGGATCTCCCCGAGCGCTCTTTCCTGGAGGCCGCGGAGAAACTCCGCGCGAAAGAGCCTGTCCCCCCGGCTGAGAACGAGCAGCGTCACCGCGAAAGGATAGCGGCGGACACGGTCCCATCGCGGCCCGCCCATGACCGTGTAGGGGATGCCCGTTTCGTGATCAGAAGTTGAACGTGTAGTATTCATCGCATCCCGCGCAGATCCCCGGATAGCTCCCCGCGACGTGCGCGGCATGCGTGTCCCTCGCCCTGTCCCAGATCACCGACAGATCCTCCTCCAGGGCGTTTCCCAGCCTGCTCTGGATCCGCACGTCCTCCTTGCACAGGGGAACCGTCCCGTCCACCAGGATCGCCATATCCCGTTTCAGGTGCCAGCAGGGAAAACGCTTCAAAGGGGAGAGATCCGCGACGGTGCGGTTCGGAAGCATCCCGCTGAAGGAGTCGTACTTCTGGATGATGACGTGCTCCGTGCGCGCCTTCCACGTCTTGTAGAAGACCTCGAGGTCCTCCTCGTTCTCCGTCATCCGAACAGCCTGCATCCAGGTCCTCGACGGGAAGGCGGCGAGCAACTCCTCCGCGGTACGCTGCGCCTCCGCGAATCCCTTCCCGCGGAGCTTCCGGTACATTTCCTCGTTCGATGCATCCAGAGAGACGATCCACGTGGGCTGGCGCGGGAAGCCGTCCTTGATCCGTGAGAAGATCCCCTTGTCCCAGCCGATGCCGGAGGTCTCGATGACGAGATCGATGCCGGGCTCGGCGAGCACTGCCCCGATGAGCTCGAAGATCTGAGGGTGGAAGGCCGGTTCCCCCCAGAGTGAGATGTCGATGGTCGCATCGCCTGAAAAAGCGGCGATCTTCTTCACCAATCGGGTGAAGCCCTCCAAAGGCATGAACCCGGTCCGCCCTTCCACATTTGAGGCGATCAGCGGATACGGGCAATACATGCAGGCATGCGGGCAACGCTCGGCGATCTGTACGGGGTAGAAGGCGGGGAGCGTGCGATGCAGCTCCTTTCGCCCGTCCAGAAGCGCGCAGATCGCCGTCGCGCCCCGTGCGTCGGCCGCGACGACGCGGGACAGCAGGAGGTAGTTCCGCTCCGTGTCGGCGGTGAGTGAGAGGCGCATGAGGCGCATGTCGATCGGGGATATCTCCGTCTCGATGTCGAAAGAGTTGATGTCGGTACGGAGCAGGGAGAACAGCGTGTCGCGCGTCGGAGGCTCGGTGGAAGCGCCGGCCATGCCGCGAAGCCGTGCGACGGTTTCGCGCGTGAGGATCTCAGGGGTGAGGCCGTAGGGGTAGCCGTCGGCGAAGGAGTAGTCCGCCCAGTAGCGGCGGTGGTTCGTGTGCATCCGCTGCGCAATGGGCAGGTCCAGGAACGGACAATCCGCGTAGAAATACAGCACGTCCTCGTGGCCTTCGGCGAGCATGGCCATCTCTCCGAGCAGATCGGCAACCGTCCAGCTCGTGCGCAGGAGCGTCCGCACCCCCGCCGGCACGTCGCGCGGCTCCGAGAGGAGCACGACGACATCCTGCACGCCGGGCAGCCCGCGCCCGAACTCCAGTGCGCGGGAGAACGCCGATGTCCCGTCGACCAGGGGTCGCAGGGCGGGGGCCCGAAGGCCTATTCCATTGATGACCGCGATGTTTTTCATGTGCCTCGCTGATAATATCGACAGATTCCGCTGAAGTTCAAGAAAGCGAGTGCGCCGGAGTTGCCCAGCACTTCTCATTTTGCACCTTTTGAGCTCACGAGAGGACAGCCACACTGCCAAATGGAGCAATTATCATGGGGCAAAATGAGAAGTGCTCNNTATCGTGGGGCAAAATGAGAAGTGCTCATTCGTGTAACGCAAATTGAGAACTGCCGGGAGTTGCCATTCGGACCGACCCGGTGTACTCTGCCGGCATGTCCGGAGGGGAACGGATCTATTCCGTCACTGAGATCACCCAGCTCATCAAGATGACCCTGGAGGACGGTTTCCCCCGGGTCAGCATCCAGGGTGAGATTTCCAATTTCAAGCCCTCCGCCGCCGGCCACTGGTACTTCAGCCTCAAGGATGCCGACGCCGTCATCTCCGTCGTCATGTTTCGCGGGCGGCTCGACGCCGTTCGTTTTGCGCCTGCCGACGGGATGCTCGTACGCGCCGTGGGGAGCGTCTCCGTGTACGCGCGGCGCGGCAACTACCAGCTCATCTGCGAATCTCTTGCCCGCACGGGAGAAGGGGACATCCTCGCCACCCTCGAAGAGCGCAAACGGAAGCTCGCCGCCGAAGGGCTCTTCGACCAGGACCGCAAGAAGCCTCTGCCGCTCTACCCTTCCCGTGTCGCCGTCGTCACCTCCCCCACCGGCGCCGCCGTGAGGGACATCCTGCGCATCCTCCGACGCCGCAACGCCGGCATCGACGTCACCATCATCCCCACGCTCGTGCAGGGGGACGGCGCGGACGAGCAGATCGCCTCCGCCATCCGCGTCGCCAACAGGTACGCCCTGGGCGACGTGCTCATCGTGGGCCGCGGCGGCGGCTCCCTCGAGGACCTTCTTGCGTTCTCCTCGGAGGTCGTCGTACGGGCCATCGCCGAGTCCCAGATCCCCGTCATCTCCGCCGTGGGGCACGAGACGGACGTCACCCTTGCTGACTTCGCCGCCGACCTGCGCGCGCCCACCCCGTCAGCCGCCGCGGAGATGGTGGCATCCTCCCGGGTGGAGCTCCTCTCCCGTGTGCGCGGGGTGCAGGGGGAGATCGAATCGGGCATCCGACAGAGGCTGGAACGGATTCGGATGCTCCTTGCCCATTTCGCGGCGGACAACCTCGAGCGGAACGTCCGCATCTACCTTCAGCCGCTGTCGCAACGCACCGACCTCGCCAGGGAGGGGCTGCTCCAGGGCTTCAGGGACATGACGACGTCGCAGCGACACAGGCTGGAGCTCGCCTCGCGTGAGCTCGCCTCGTATTCGCCCCTGGCGATCCTGGCGCGCGGATACGCAGTGGTCACGCACGAGCGGACCGGGCGTGTGCTCCTGGACGCGGACGTGGTGCAGACCGGAGATCCCGTATCGATCAGGCTCGCCAGGGGCGGGATGAAAGCCATCGTGGAGGAAAAGCATGCCGGTGAAAAATAGCGACACGCGCAAGGCCCAGCCGGGCTTCGAGCAGAGACTGGAGAGACTGGAAGAGCTCGCCGAGAAGCTGCGGGAGGGGGACCTGCCGCTCGAAGAGGCTGTCGCGCTGTTCGAGGAAGGCATGAAACTCTCCAAGTCATTGGAAAAGGACCTGTCCCGAGTTGAACGCCGGGTGGAAATCCTCACCAAGGAGCCGGAGTCCCCTGATGAAGAGCCCGCCCTCGCGCTTTTCCCCGAGCTGTCGGAGAACGATTCCGAATAGCCCCTGTCAGGGTGTGGAAAAAACCGTCACTCGAGCCGTTTCTGATTCCTTTGGAATTTTTTGGGACTGTCGGTTGAGCGGGCAGAAAGAGCGGTCTTCCCATTTCCCTCTATTGCGGAATCAACTGCGGAATCAACGCGTTCTCTCACGTGACCCTTTGCAAGTTCCCCGAACATGCCAAATTGTTTGGACAACTTGCAGCTCACACTATATATTTATAAAGCTTGGACGCGAAAGCAACCGATTTTGGGCGCCGCGGGAATGGAGGGTTGACCCTGTTCACCGCGTATTTGTCTCTTTGACATTCGAGCGTTCGCGCCAGGGCGGATGCGGGCAGGCATGAAAAGCTCTGGGTATCTCTGTATTCTCCTATGTCTCACCTCGCTTGCTTCCTGCACATCATCAAGAGATCGGCCGCTCACGTCCGTCAACGTCGAGACGGGAGCAACTCCGTCCGTCAGGTTTGCAGGACTTTATGCGGCGGATCAGAAGGGGTTCTTCGCAGCCGAGGGACTCGCGGTCGTCTTCCGCGCCGTAGAACCCGGTGAAGACACCGTGCAGTCGGTACTGCAGGGAAAGGCACAATTCGCCATGGCGAGCGCCGACCAGTTGATACTGGCACGGGCCGCTGGCGCGCCCGTGGTTGCAGTTGCCACCATATTCCGACGAAGTCCCGTCGTCTTCATCTCGCTCGCTGAAAAAGGAATCACACGCCCGATGGATTTCGCAGGGAAGACCATCCGGGCCCCAGTCGCCATCCTCCCCTCTCTCACGGCCATGCTGACTCGTGTCGGTGTCTCTCCGGAGCGGTACACGGTTGTGGATGTGCCCGCTGATCCCGTGTCATTCGAACGCGGCGACATCCCCGTTTGGGGGGCGTTCGTCTATGGTTTTGCGGTTGCCCTGCGGCTCTCCGGCCACAAGTTCAACATGGTCTTCCCGGATGATTACGGGGTGCATTTCTACGGAGACACGCTCTTCACCACAGACACCATTGTTGCCACCAACAGCGCACTGGTGAGCCGGTTTGTTCGTGCCACGCTGAAAGGATGGACTTACGCAGTGGAGAACGTGGCGGAGATGCCGCTCCTGGTGAAAAAGTACGAGCCGTCGGCAGACGTACAACTGCAGGATGCGCAGATGGTCGCATGCCTGCCTCTGGTCAACACGGGCGAAGACCATATCGGCTGGATGAGGCTGGACGTATGGGCAGGCATGGAGCGGACCCTCAGGGAGCAGGGCGTGCTGACAAAGAAGGTCGACCTGACCCGCGTATACACTCAGCGGTTCCTGCAAGCGATATACGCACCGTGAGAGTCGGGCAGAGCATCACTTTCAAGCTGACGCTCGTCTTCGTGCTGTACGCGGCAAGTTTGTTGGTCATCCTTGGGACGGTGGTCTATTCCCGTGCACGCGCCGCCTTGCTGGCCGCTTCCTATTCGGAGCTTCAGGCATCGGCAATCGAGAAACAGTCGGCTCTCGATAACTGGGTGAATGATCGAATGCTGAATGCGACCACTCTTGCCGCCGAACCCGCCATTGTCTCCAACCTGCAGGCGTTCTTCGCTTCCTCGCCCGGCGGGGCGGACGTTTCGGCCCTGCATGACAGGCTGATCGCGAATCTCCGTCCATGGACGGGAGCCGACCTCCACTATCCTTCACTCTCTATCCTTGATCCCGTAACGGGACAGGTGATTGTGTCCACCGCGGCATCAGAGGAAGGGATGCTGAAAGAGGACCGACCTTATTTCCTGAACGGCCGAAACGGCCCCTTTGTCCAGAACATGTATTATTCTCTCGACCAGCAGGGCCCCGCGATGGCCGTGTCGACCCCGATACGCCGACCGGACGGGCGGGTGCAGGGCGTCCTGGTCGGGCGGCTGAATCTGAATGACGTGGGAACGATCATGGCCCGCCGCACGGGCCTGCGAAAGACCGACGACAACTATCTGGTGAACCGCTCCAATCTCTTTGTCTCGCAGCCGCGTTTCATCCCAGACCCCGCAATCCTGCAGCGCGGCATCCACACCCAGGCCGTCGGTGCCTGTCTTGCCGGGGGCAGCGGAACGATTCTCGAGCGGGACTACCGCGGTGTGCCGTCCGTCGCGGTCTATCGCTGGATCGCGGAGCGTGACTTGTGCCTCGTGGTGACGATGGATCAGACTGAGGCATTCGCTCCAAGTCGCGCGCTTGGGCTGCAACTGGTCTTGGCCGGCGTTCTCAGCCTCCTGGCTGCTTCGCTCATTGCGGTCTGGCTTGCGCACGTCATCACGCGGCCGGTGATGCTCCTGCAGGATGGTGTGGAGCGCTTCGGGCGCGGTGAACTGGAGTTTCGGCTCCGCGAAACCTCCCGCGACCAGCTCGGCGTTCTCGCCCGTGAGTTCAACAAGATGGCGGATGCGCTTGCAGAAGAGCACACTCTCCTGCAGCGCCGTGCCGAACAATTCTTCAATCTTTCTGTGGACATGCTCGGAACGATCAACTACGAGGGATACTTGAAAGATCTCAATCCTGCCTGGGAGAAGACACTGGAGCACACCCCGGAAGAGCTACGCGCGCGGCCTTACATGGAGTTCCTCCATCCCGACGAGCTGCAATCGGTCATCGCCGAGAATGCCACTCTTCAGGCAGGGGGGGGCACGAAGCAGTTCGAAAGCAGGTTTCTGCACAAAGATGCCTCCTATCGATGGATATCGTGGGCGGCGGTGGCATCCCCGGCAGACCGACTGTTGTACGTCGCGGGGCGTGACGTCACACAGGTGAAGCTCGCTCAGTTGCAGCGTGCAGCGCAGGCCGCCGACCTCGAGCGCTCGAACAAAGAGCTGGAACAATTCGCATACGTGGCGTCGCATGATCTGCAGGAACCGCTGCGCATTGTTGCCAGCTATGTCCAGCTCCTTGCGCGGCGCTACAAGGGAAGGCTCGATCAGGAGGCAGACGAGTTCATTTCCTTTGCCGTGGATGGTGCTTCCCGCATGAAGACCCTGATCAACGACCTCCTTACCTACTCGCGCATCGAAACTCGCGGAAAGGACAGGACAGTCGTGAGCATGGAGTCCGTTCTGGATAACGCCGTCAGGAATCTCCAGATAGCAGTGGAAGAGGCGGGCGCAGTGATCACGCATGATCCGCTGCCCGAAGTAAGTGCCGATGAACCCCAAATGCTGCAGCTTTTGCAAAACCTGATTGCCAACGCCATCAAATTCCACGGCGCCGAGCAGCCCCGGGTTCACCTCGCCGCGCTACGCGAAGGAGACATGTGGAAGTTCTCCGTCCGTGACAACGGCATCGGTATTGAAGCGCGTCATCGTGAGCGCATTTTCGTGATCTTCCAGCGCCTTCACGGCCACGATGAGTATCCGGGAACGGGGATCGGTCTCTCTGTCTGCCGTAAGATAGTAGAGCGCTACGGGGGCCGTATATGGGTCGAATCGGAACCGTCCCATGGAAGTGCGTTCTTCTTCACTCTCAATCCGGTGGGGACCGATGTGTCCGATCAACCGCGAGAACCGATCCAGGGCGAAGCGGCGCAAAAGAAGACGGAAGATGCGCTGGCCCGCCGCGCCGCGGAGCTGATCTGATGCGCGTGCGGCACGAGCGGGCCTTTGGACCGGCGGAAAGGATGCGGATCTCATGATCAGTTCGACACTGCTGCTCGGCGCCTTTTTTTCCCTGGCAGGGGCGGTCATCTTCTTCCTGGTAGGCGAAAGGCTGCGTCGCCGGCGGATTGCCACAGGCGATGCCCGGCTCGCGTGGAGCCTGTTCGTACTCTGGTGGTACGGTGCGTCACTGAGCACGCTGAGCGGAGGGGTACAATGCCTGCTGGGCGCCTTCGGGGCAATGAACCTGCCACTGTTTCTGACCCTTACGCAGCTCAACATCCTCTCCATCTGCGTCAGCCTGTTCGGATTGCTGTACTATCTGATATTCCTGCTCGTCGGGAGCTCGCGGCCTCTTCTGCCTCTCATTGCATTCTACCTTGGATACTATGCCCTGCTCGGGTACTACCTGAACTTGTTGAATCCCGTCGGGGTGTCGCCCGGGCGCTGGAACGTGACAATTCAGTATCAGCATGCGCCCGTCGGGCCGCTGTTTGCGATCGTGTTCGCCCTGCTCGTCATTCCCCAGATGCTCGGCAGCCTGGTGTACTTCTTCATTTTTTTCCGCGTGCGCAATGTCACGCAAAAGTACAGGATCCTGCTCGTCTCATGCAGCATCTTTCTCTGGTTCGGCAGCGCCCTGCTCGGTTCGGCGGCTGGCCTCAGCGCCTTCGATTGGTGGCAGGTCCTCACCCGCGTGATAGGGCTCGCCGCAGCTCTTGTCATCCTCCTGGCGTATCAGCCGTTCCACTGGATACGGCAGCGCTTCGGAGTGACCTCATTCTCCGACGAAGCGGCCGAGTAGGGCGAAAAGGGGGCACCATGAACGTGATCCAGACGGGCAAACTGGTCGATATACTCCTGGTTGAAGACAATCCCGGCGACGTTCGTCTGACCCGGGAGGCGCTCAAAGAAGCCAAAGTCGCCAATGAATTGAGCGTGGTCTCCAACGGTGAGGAGGCTTTGTTGTATCTCCGGCGACAGGGAAACTTCTCCGCCGCTCCACGGCCGGACATGATCCTGCTCGACCTGAATCTCCCGCGCATGGACGGGCGCGAGGTATTGGCAGAGATCAAGGCAGACCAGAATCTCAAGCGCATCCCGGTCGTCATCCTGACGACCTCTTCCGCGGAGAAGGACGTCCTGGCGACGTACAATTTTCACGCCAACTGCTACATCACCAAGCCGGTGGACCTGGAGAAGTTCCTGGAGGTCGTCAAGGCGGTGGAGTATTTCTGGCTCACGATCGTGGCCCTGCCGGAGAGGCCGTAGCGAACCATGGCCGAAGCCCCGCTCAACGTCCTTCTGGTGGAAGACAGCCGCTCCGAGGCGCTGCTGTTCCAGGAGACGCTCGCCCGGGCGGGGGCCGGCAAGTTCGCCGTCGTCTGGGTCACCAGCCTGACCGAGGCGATGGCGGCGACCCG
>PLNO01000249.1 GCA_003141795.1 Spirochaetaceae bacterium
GGTGCCGGCCCTCCACGTGCGTCGGGAATGACAGGGGAATCCTACGCCGCGTCAACCGGCGGCCGCAACAACAAAAACTTTCACTTTTGCTTCAAAGAATGCACGGGTTCATCGTCGGTGCAGGCCCTCGATTTCGATTCCGACGGGTAATACCCCTTGTATTTCTTGAACAGCGTGTAGAAGTAATTCACATTGGAGTAGCCGATGCGCGCCGCGATGTCGCTCGCCTTCAGCGAAGTGTAGCGCAGGAGCTCTTCCGCCTTGCGGATGCGCAGCTCGTTGAGATAGGTGGCGAAAGGCTTGCCCACCGCCGTGTGGAACTGCCGTCCGAGGTAGGGGGCGGAGATGTCGAACTGCGCGGAGAGGATCTTCAGGGAGAGCGGCTCGGCGTAGTTGCGGGTGACGTAGCGGATGATGCGCACGATGGGCGTCTCCGCCTGTCGTGCGCGGGAGAGAGCGCGGCAGGCTTCCTTCGCCGTGCTCATCATCCACTCCAGCGCGCGCCGCGGTGTCTTCTGGTTGAAGAGGTTCTTATAGAGGCTCTCATAATCGCTGAGGAGCGCCTGCTCGTCCAGATCGTTCATCTTGAGCACGTGGATGAGCGCGGAGAGCACCTCTATGGAGAAGCCGCTGAAGAACTCGGGTGTCACGAGCTCCGCGGAGAGAAGGCTCTGGTAGGAGTCCTCGAAGAAACGCTCCACCTCCTCTTCGCTGCCGGCCACGACGGCGCGCGTGAGGGCTTCTATGGACACCGTGGAGAAGACAGGCTTCTTGGAGATGAAGTCATCCACGTTCTCGCGCGTGATGATGTGCTTGGGCAGGTAGTTGATGGGCTGCACGTCCAGCCCGCTGAACCAGTCGACGGCGATCTTCATGGCAAGCGCGCCATCGGCCTGAGCGGGCTGGAACGTGATGGCGTGCAGACGCCCTTCCTTCACGAGCCTCATCCCCGTCTGGGTCGAGCCTGCCCCCACGCGCACGACATCCTCGCGACCTGCCGCGCGGAGGGCCTCATTGATGCCTTCCATCGCGATGTCGTCGTCGGGCCCCACGATGCCCTGCAGCGCGCTGCCGAACTGATGCAGCCAGGAGCCCACCAGCTGCGAGGCCATCGCCGGATCGAAGGTCCCCTCCCGGTTGCTGTCACCCATGGCCAGGCAGCGCATCTCAGGGGCCACGGTGGCCAGCTCCGTGACGATCGACCAGGTACGCGCTTCGTAGCACGAGCTGCCCGGGATGTGGCGTACGATGGCGTAGCCGCCCTTGTAACGCAGCTTCTCGGCGAAGCTTCGAGCGAGCATCCTGAACTGGCCCCAATCGTCGGGGCCGCTCCAGGTGAGGATGAACCGGTAGGCTTCCTCGTTGGGGATGAAATTGCTCACGATGACGGGAATGNNCGATGGCCCGTTGCACCTGCTCGTCCTGGCTTTCCATGGTCATCGCGCCCGCCAGCGTGTGGAGGTCCACGCCCGCCCGCTCGGCGATGCGGGAGAGTCCCTCCGCGAAGGCGACGTGATAGGGGTGCAGTCCGGGCTGGAGGAATGTCACCCGCTTGCCGTGGGCTCCGTCCCCGGGTGATTCGGGAATGCCGCACTTCTGGATGCCCCATCCGGCGTACTCGAAGTCGTACCAGTGCCGCGCATCGGTCTTCGGGTATTGGGACGGGGTGCGCGGCCGTGGGGGGATGACCTTCTGTCGTGTGTTCCAGGGTATCAGTAGGCGATCACTGCTGGAGAACATGTCTTACATGGATGATACCGGAAGGTCGAGGAACGCGCAACCGTGGCCGCGCGAGATCGGGCGCATGCCGTGCGACATGCACCCGAGGCTTGCAACGATACTGCCGGGGGCCGTCCCCGGCAGTATTATTGGAGCGGACAGAAAAAATGGGACTGGAGAAATCGATAGACGAGCACGTGGCGCATCTGTACCGCACCGAGTCGAGACGGGTGTTGGCTGTGCTGGTCCGTCTGCTCGGCGATTTTGACCTGGCGGAAGAGGCACTGCAAGAGGCCTTTCGCGCGGCTCTGGAACGGTGGCCGAAGGACGGCCTGCCACGGAATCCGCGAGCCTGGCTCGTCTCTACCGGCAGGTTCAAGGGAATCGACGTCGTTCGACGCCGCGGGCGCCACGAGGCGTTGCTGGCTACGGTGGCCCAGGAAACCCGGGAGGCCTCCGTCGATCCTGAGGGACTGGATGACGAGACCCTTCAGGACGATCAGCTCCGCCTCATCTTCACCTGCTGCCATCCCGCCCTGCCCCTGGACGGCCGTATCGCCCTGGCCCTTCGTGAGGTCTGCGGCCTCACGACCGAAGAGATAGCGCGGGCCTTCCTCGTCACCCCGGCAACCATGACCAAACGCATAGCCCGCGCCAAGGACCGGATTCGCAAGGAGCGCATCCCTTACGAGATCCCGTCCCGCTCCGAGCTGCCACGACGCCTGGCGGCCGTGCTTCAGGTCGTGTACCTCGTCTATAACGAAGGATTTACGGCGACGGCAGGCCAGGCTTTTTCCCGGCGAGACCTGGCGGAGGATGCCGTCTACCTCGGCCGATTGATCGTGGACCTCCTCCCGGAGCCCGAGGCCATCGGCCTGCTGGGCCTGATGCTCCTCCATGATTCCCGCAGGCCGGCCCGGGTTGACGCGCGGGGTGACCTGATCCCCCTCGAGGATCAGGACAGATCGTTGTGGAACCGGGACTTGATGGCGGAAGGGACAGACCTGGCATACAAGGCCCTGCTCTCCGGCCGATTCGGATTCTACGCCCTTCAGGCCGCCATTGCCGCGGTTCATGCCTCGGCGCCGTCGGTCCGGGCAACCGATTGGGCCCAGATCGTCCGTCTCTACGACATGCTCCTGGAGACAAGCCCTTCCCCGGTCGTGGAGCTGAACCGGGCGATTGCGGTGGCCATGCGTGACGGGCCAGCCGTGGGGTTGGCACTCGTCGACGCGCTGCTCGAACGGGGGGAGCTTGCGGGTTACCACTCGGCCCATGCCGTGCGTGCCGACCTGAACAGGAGGTTGGGGCGCAGCCGCGAGGCCGCGGCATCTTACCGGCGCGCCCTCGCGCTTGCCCGACAGGAGCCCGAGCGTCGCTTCCTGGAGAAGCGCCTGGCAGAAATTTCAGGAATGTCTGTTTGAAGTTGTCCCTTTTGCCTGTCCCCGCACGACTATTGAGTGAAATCACAAGCGGCGGGGTACGATCGGCGGATCGCGGGACCCTGCCAGAAGGAGATACGGTATGAATGCGCACGTGAGCTCGGTCCTTCTCGGGGTTCGGGACATGCAGAGGTCCAAGCGGTTTTACACCGAGGGTCTCGGCTGGAAGGTACAGCAGGACTACGGCATCTCTCTGTTCTTCGTGCAGAACGGAGGCTCGCTGGTCGGCTTCTACGGCCGCGATGGTCTTGCCGCCAGCGTGGGCGCGAGCCCGGAGGGCAGCGGCTTCAGCGGAATTGTCTTCAACTACGTCGTTCGCAGCGAGGCGCGGGTCGACGTGATCATGGCGGAAGCGGGGAAGGCCGGCGCCACGGTCCTCAAGCCCGCCGCCGCCCTTCAGTGGGGCGGGTACGGCGGTTCCTTCGCGGATCCTGACGGATACATCTGGAGCATCGGATACAGCGCCCAGGGAAAGGACCAGCCCTTCGCGGAGTAGCTGCCGGGCCGGCAGGGGTGACGAGATCACCAGAGGAGATGAACATGCAGTTCTTTATCTACGGTCCCCCAACGGATAAGCAGCAGCCTCGGGACCCTGCCGAGTTGGGGAAGTTCATGGAGGAGTCCGTCAAGAAAGGAATCCTCATCACCGGCGGAGGGCTGCATCGCAAGGAGACCAGGATCCACCTTACCGAGGGCAAGGTTTCCATCACGGACGGCCCCTTCCTGGAGGGGAAGGAGCTGATACCCGGTTTCACCGTCATCCAGGTGGACACCAAGGAGAAGGCCATCGAGTGGGTCACGAACCTGCGACGGCTCTACGGCGACGGGGAGACAAACCTCGTACAGATCTTCGGAGCCTCGTAGAGCTCCGGCCACCCGCGACCTGCCGGCGCACACACCGCACCGGCACGGTGTGGAGGGAATGGTGACGCAAGAATACATCGAAATCAAAGGCGCACGCGAAAACAACCTGAAAAACGTGTCCCTCAGGATTCCGAAAAGGAGGATCACCGTATTTACCGGCGTGTCCGGGTCCGGTAAGTCCTCCCTGGTCTTCGATACGATCGCGATGGAAGCTCAGCGCCTCCTCGCGGAGAATTTCAGCACCTTCCTTCGTGGCTTCATGCCCAGGTATCCCCAGCCCTCGGCCGATTCGCTGGCCAATTTGAACATGGCCGTCGTGGTCGATCAAAAGCGTCTGGGGGGCGGGTCCCATTCAACGGTCGGAACGATCACGGATATCTCGTCAGTGTTGCGGCTCTTGTTTTCGAGGGCGGGCACCCCGTCCATCGGCGGTGCCCACCTGTTTTCCTTCAACAACCCGAATGGAATGTGCCCCGAGTGCAACGGTTCGGGGCGTCAGATGGGCGCGAACAGAGACAAGTTTCTGGACGAGTCGAAGTCGCTCAACGAGGGGGCCATCCTGTTCCCCGAATACGCACCCCAAACCTGGGGCTGGCACATCCTGAACGAGTCGGGTCTGTTCGACATGGACAAGAAGATCGCCGACTATACGGAGAAAGAAAAGGACCTCCTATTGTACGGCAAGGCTCAGAAGATCGCGCTCACGGTCGGCGCCAAAAAGGTGAACATGACCTATCAAGGCGTGTTCGAAAAATTCATAGCCAAGTACATCACGCGCGACTTGAAGACCATGTCCGAGAGAACGCAAAAGGCCGTGGCGCCCTACATCTCGATGCGGCCGTGTCACCTGTGCCACGGGGCACGACTCAGTCCTGAGGCGCTGAGCGTGAAGGTTGGCGGCTACACCATCGCCGAGCTGTCGTCGATGGAAGTCGACGAACTGGTGGAAGTCATCCGCGGTTTTTCTGCTCCGGAATCCGAACCGATTCTCAAAGCCCTGGGAAGCCGCCTGACCCACCTGTGCGATATCGGATTGGAGTACCTGAGCCTCGACCGGGAAACCGACAGCCTTTCGGGTGGAGAGTCTGCGCGAGTCAAGATGGTGAAGCATCTGACATCGAGCCTTGTCGACGTGATGTACATCTTCGACGAGCCGAGTGTGGGTCTTCATCCCCGAGACGTGCACCGGCTCAACGAGCTGCTTCAAAAGCTGCGTGACAAGGGCAACACGGTCCTGGTTGTCGAGCATGATCCCGCAGTGATCAAGATTGCCGACCACGTGGTGGACATCGGCCCATTCGCCGGACGCCGGGGTGGTGAAGTTGTTTTCGAAGGAACGTTCGAGGCCTTGCTCACGGCCCCCACGCTCACGGGGCGCCACATGAGACAAGCCCTGCCGATGAAGGCCGAGTTTCGAAGGGCCACGGGCTCCCTCCCCGTCCTCAACGCGAAGGTCAACAACCTGAAAAATGTGAGCGTCGATTTTCCCAGGGGGGTCTTCACCGTCGTGACCGGAGTCGCGGGATCGGGCAAGAGCTCCCTGGTGCACCGATGTTTCGTGCCGCAGCATCCCGAAGCCATCGTCATCGATCAGTCGGCCGTCGGCGCCAATTCGCGGTCCAACCCCGCCACGTACACGGGCATCATGGACAGCGTGCGCAAGGCCTTCGCGCGCGCCAACAAGGTCGCGCCGGCCCTGTTCAGCTTCAACTCGAAGGGCGCGTGCGAAAACTGTCACGGATTGGGGGTGGTGTACACGGATCTGGCCTTCCTGGACGAGGTCAAGCTGCCCTGCGAGGTCTGCGGTGGGAAGCGGTTCAAAGACGAGGTGTTGAGCTACAAGCTCGACGGCAAGTCCATATCCGACGTGCTTGAATTGACCGTGTCCCAGGCACTGGAATTCTTCACGCTCAAAGACGTCCTGAACGTCCTCGAATCCATGCGTGATGTGGGCTTGGACTATCTGAGTCTGGGACAACCGTTGAGCACTCTGTCAGGCGGAGAATGCCAGAGGATCAAGCTTGCAGGAGAACTGCACAAAAAGGGCAGCCTCTACATCATGGACGAGCCCACGACGGGGCTGCACATGTCCGACATCGTCCATCTCTTGCAGATCATCGGCCGCATCGTCGACGCGGGAAACACGATGATCGTCATCGAGCACAACCTCGACGTCATCCGCAACGCCGACTGGATCGTCGACATGGGACCGGAGGGCGGCTACAAAGGGGGGACGGTCGTCTTCCAGGGGACGCCACGGGACCTCGCAGCTGCCACGAGCTCCCTCACCGCTCGGTATCTTGCCTGATCGACGGCCCTTTGGGGTCGGCTATTTCACCTTTCGCGCGCCTGACTTTGCGGCGGGCTTCGCGCCGGCCTTCGTGTCGGACTTGCCATGGTTGAACTCCGCAGCCGCGCGGACCATCGCCTTCAGCGCCTTTTCGTCGACCGTGTCATTTTCAAGTATGTCGATGGCGCGCCACTGCTTGCCCTCCAGCTCGGCATTGAAAAGCTTGTCCGGATCCGGGAGCATCGCCCCCGAGGGGAAGGTAACCTTCACCTTGCCCTTGAACGCTGCTGCCAGGCAGACATTGCCGTCGTGCGACCAGACCGGCGCGCCCCTCCACTTGACCTCTTCCGTGATGGCTGGATCGGCCTTGAGGATGATCGCGCGGATCCGCGCAAAGACCGTGCCCCGCCAGTCCGTCAGCCCCGCGATCATTTCGTCGATCTGTTCACTCGCGCTCATTGAAATCCTCCTGGGGTGAATGCCTCTGCTCTCAAGGTAATCAAAGGATTTGCGGGAGGTCAAAAAAATCGTGACCAGAGAATGCACGGAGCACTTTGGGAATGTCGGTGCAGCGCCCGACCTGTGTTTGAAGACGACCTAGTGGCGTGGCCGTCGCAGCAGGAGCTGCTCGTTCATGTGCTCGCCCAACAGGGACGTTGGGGCGCGTCGGCCAGCAATCGGTCCTGACCGATCCCCAAAGAAACCCACCGGAGGCGCGGACCGGTCGAAGTGCCGCCGGTCTCACGCACAGGCAAGTGTCTCCCTTTTCGACTGGATGCGGGAGGCTCTCCATCAGGGCCAGAAGGAGAAGGCGGAGTTCCACCGTCGCTCAATTGAGAAGCTGAACGCCCGCTACGTCAAGCTTCAGAACCGTATCGACCGGATCTACCTGGACAAGCTGGACGGAGAAGTGGAAGGGGTGTTCTACCGCAAAAACGTTTCCCTGTGGTGGGCAGAGCAGAACGAGATTCAGGACCGTGTCCGGCGCCACCAGAAGGCCGATGAGAACTTCATCGAGCAGGGAATCCGGCTCCCGGAGATCGCTCGGAATGCTTCCCGGTTCTACCAGAGCCAGGGCCAAGCGGAACGGGCAACCCTCCTGGGCTTCATCCTGTCCGGCTCAACGCTCAAAGACGATCAAGTGGTTCCCGCGTTCAAGCAGCCCTTCGACGTCATCCGCAGAATCGCGCAAGAGGCACGCGCCAACCGGCAGGATATAAAAAACAGGCATCAGCCGATCTGGTCAAAGCCTGTCCAACTCCGCTCCCCCGCGGTGACTCGAACACCGGACCTAGTGGTTAACAGCCACCCGCTCTNNAATCACGCGCCGCTATCAAACTAGTGCGAAAATCGCTTTTTCTGCTTGTTTTGGGCGAAATTTGTGCTTCTTTGGCGCCTCCTGCTGATAGAGTCCGGAAGTTTGATAAGTGTCAATGGGGCGGGAAGGGCTACTGAGAACATTACCAGAACGTCGGGACGTATCGATGCTTTAGGAGTGCAACAGGGCAGCGCCCTCCATTGAAATGACCCACTCTCAGCTCAACGAGGCGATAGGGTAAGATGTCGCGTATAATTCATGCACGTATTTCAGAATAATTTTAGGTATAATTATTGACAATAATGCAGACGCCGTGATAGGGTAACAACATGGATGCAAAAGCACAGGTGGAACTAGTCTGTGAACAAAACGGGCCCGTGTTTGAGTCGGTGTTCAGCGATTCAGTTCGCCACTACCACGTCCTTCACAAGGACGAGCTACTTGTGGTCTCCGGTCGATCAAAGGCAGCGCTCATCAACGACTACATCTATGACGGCCTTCGAAGGAAGCTGGGAGACCAGCCAGGCTGGGAATTCATCGAGTCGCGCAAGGGCCGATTTATTGGTTACAACAGCCAGCTTCTCATCCGGGTGAAGAAACTGCGAAAGGCTGGACCCAACAAAAGCCCCTGTGTGAACAAGACCGATGCCGCTCTCACCTTCCATACGCAACAGAATATGGACCTGCTGCCGCATCGGGCGGTAAACGCATATCTCGGGTACGTACTCAATTCCGAAAGCGGTACGGTAGACGAAATCGCCTTCCTCTGTCCCAATGAGCGCGGCGCAATAGCGTGGATGGTCGAAGTCAATGGTCAGGCTCAGAGGAGCATCGACTTCGAGATCGCCAATCCAGTGCCCGTCAAACCTGACAGAATCCGCGTGAAGCGCAGAAAGGTGCAATGACATGACCCTGTCCGACCGTTCTGCGGTCAAGGGCCCTTTCAACGCTCAGATGCTCTCTTTGGCTCGCAAGTATCGAGGCTACTCGCAGTCAGAACTCAGTGAAAGGACCGAATTGTCTCAGGCGCAGTTGTCGAGATTGGAGCATGGTTTAGGAGCTCCTTCGGAGGTGGCGCTACAGAAGATCGGGGAAGCTCTCGACTTTCCTCTTGCGTTCTTCCAGGCGGAGGGGAATCTGTTTCCCCCATTTACGCCGCTTCACCGAAAGCGGGCGAGCCTCGGCAAGAAGGCCCAGGAGAGGGCAGAGGCTCTCGCCAACTTGCGGAGGATCCACATATTACGCCTCGAGACCAACGTGGAGATAGATGAAAGTATTCCCCGACTGGATCTTGAGGAGTTCGATGGTTCCCCCCGGAATGTAGCAAGGGCGATCCGGACGAGTCTCCGACTGCCCCGCGGTCCCGTGGAGAACATGGTGACGCTGTTGGAGAACAGCGGAGTTTTCGTGTTTCTTGATGACTTAGGGTCTCGTTACCTTGACGGATTCACCCTGGTTGGCGACGGATTGCGGGCACTGGTTTTCATCAACAGGACTTTCCCTGGCGATCGGGAGAGGCTGAATTTGGCGCATGAGCTTGGTCACATCGTGATGCACTCGATTCCAACGGGCAACGAAGAAGCGGAAGCGTGGGAGTTCGCAGAGGAGTTCTTGCTTCCTGAGGCGTCTATTGTCGACGATCTCAAGCTGGCAAAGAGTATTGCTGACTACGCCGCGCTCAAGCGGAAGTGGAAGGTTTCGATGGCGGCGTTGATCCGTCGAGCGCGCACTCTCAACATGATCGACCAGTATCGATATCGATACTTGATGCAACTCATGGCGCCCTATCGCGTTAGGGAACCGGTATCCACTCCGGTGGAGACTCCGTCCCTCGTCGACGAATTGCTTGAGACCTACCGAAGAGATCTTGGATACACGGAAGAGGACTTGCTCTCCGTCCTTAGTGTTTCAAAGGAGACTTTTCAGCAGCTCTATGGCCACGAAGACAAGAGACTGCATATCGTCAAATAGATTCACATGGGCATTCAAGTACGGCGCCGCCTACTGAGGTCTGGGGGCGAAGTAGAGATGACCCGTGCGCTTGGGAGGGGATATGGATATCGAGTTTCGGGTGAACAGCAAGAAGGTCGCGGCAAAGAACGTCGGCAAGGAGTGGGCCAAAGCAGCTGAGGCCGAGCTCGAAAAGCAATTCAAGAAAGTTGAAGGTCCAATCCGTCGAGACATCATTAGGCTGGCGGCGCATGGAGTGAATATGCGGAAAGCCCCAGTGCCGTTGCGGTCCCCGGCAAAGGAACACAGTCAGTCCGAGAAGGATATAACGACTGAGAATCCAAAGCAGTAGACAAATGCCGCAACTATCTCTTTATGATGAGGACTTGGCATGATCTGACTCACTGCTGGGTTCTTGATCGTCACTGACAGTTGCCTCGACGTGGAAAGGAATGTCGACGTCCGCGCTGCCCAGGGAAAGTTCTCCAGCAAGGACTTTCTGCAATTCCGGCAGCCTGGTAGCTAACGTGGCCGCGAGATACTTCCTGCCGTCGTCACCCCTCTTGTTGTTGTCCTTCATCCACTTTGCAACGCTGTATGTCAGGCCGAAGTTCCATCCACTGAGATAGATTGCAGTGTTCACCGCACGGATCTTGTCGTCTTGGGAATTCGCCGGAAACTGAATCGAAACTCGGGAGTGAGGAAATATCTTCACAGGGTAGCTGGCGATTGCACTGGGATCCGGGCGGAGCTGGGTCTGGCTTTCCGCTTCGCCATGGGAGAAGATGAGGACGTCGGTAAATGGGCTGAGATCGATTGCGTGATCGGTTGTGTTGGTGACTTCAACATTGAAGCGGAAGAGGTCGGCCCTCTGGAGCAGGGCTTGCGTGAGGCTCTCTTCGTCGGCTTTTCGTGACTCAACATCCTCACCATCTATCTCGGACATCTTGTGGAGTACATCCTTACCCAGGATCAAGGCATCGAGCCCCAAAGTGACGCTTATGCCCTGTGACTCTCCGACGAGAGCGTAGTAGACGCGCAAATCGAGCGCACTCTGCGCAATTACGGGTAGCGGAGCAAGCACAAGAAACAAACAGACCCATTCCATCCGGCTTCCCATTGCTTTTCCCCAGCGCCTCCCAGATGCGTTCCTCAAGGGCCTCGATCCCACAGTCAGTTGCATATCAGGCACCATATTCGACAAAGATCCGAAGAAGCTCAGAGCCAATCTCCGTGTATAACGTGAGATATTCCTGACCATCGTAAGGTGGCACAAGACCACTAGCGTCGAGGAGAGGAATGACGCCGGCCCTCTCTTGCCCCTTCATGCTGTCAAACAGGCCGATCTCCCACGGCGTCCATCGTGAAAGTCTGGAGTTGTGCGTGTGCAGGTAGATTAGGACCTTGGAATTGTGCATGGCAACTTTTAGCTTGGGAGCGATCTCATCTCGTCTGGCTTCCGACTCCTCGAGCCAGTCCACATACACCTTGAGTTTCTTGGCCTCAAGATATCGCTTGAAGCTTACGACGAGTTGTCTGTCTCGCGAGCTATGTGAGAGGAATACATCCCACGAGACGGTCTCCTCCTGCATCTTGGCCAGGACTTCCTCAAATTGCACCGAGAGACTATCTGCCACATGAGCAGAACGTATTTGACTCTCCGTAAGTCTTGTGGAGCCGAAAGTCTTCACAAGTATCCCCCCACGATCAGGACTCCCGCAAAGGCGACGGCCAGCAGCGGGCCGTACAACAAGCAGATCGACGGGGACCTAAGTAGGGAGAGTTTTGACACCTCCCTCTTATAGCGCGTCTTATCCATTGAGTAGTCTGTCGTGACTCTATGGATTGTGGCCTTGTATAGCCGCTGGAAGAGCCTTTCTTGCCAGAGGTAGTACATGTCGATGATTGCGAAAACCAGAACCAAGACAATCAGAAACACCTGAATCTCAATGCAATGCTCTCGCAGGCCATACACGAGGACGGCAGAAAAGGTCGGAATACAGAAGCCCTTGATTGTGTTGCTGGACCTATTCATGCGGTCGATCACCGCTCCAATCATCTTCAGGTGCTCGAGGACTTTCTGTTCACCTACTTTCATGACGTTCTCTTTTCCCTCGCCTCAGCGACTTGCAGATGCGCTCGCAGCGGATGCCCCGTTTCCGTCCGAATCATTACAGATCACCCGCTTGCTATGGGAGATATAACCAAATGTTGTG
>PLNO01000093.1 GCA_003141795.1 Spirochaetaceae bacterium
GCCGGAAAGTCGACGCTGATGAAGATGCTCGCCGGCTCGTTCGACGACTACACGGGCGATATCGTGATCGGGGGCAAGGTCGCCCTCCTGCACACCCCCACCCTCGCGAAGCGCCACGGCATCGGCATGATCTACCAGGAGCTGAGCCTGGCGCGCCCCATCAACATCACGGAAAACCTTCTGGCCGGTCGGCTCCCGCGACGCGGTTTTTTCCTCGACAAGGCCAGGGCCAGGGCGCAGGCAAAAGAGCTTCTCGCCTCCGTGGGCCTCGACCTCGACCCGAGGCTCCCCATCGAGGACATCAGCCAGCACGAGGCACAGCTCGTGGAGATCGCGAAGGTTCTCGGGAACAATCCCTCCATCCTCGTGATGGACGAGCCGACGAGCGCCCTCTCCCACGAGGAGGTCGAGCGGCTTTTTTCCATTATCGGCGATCTCAAGCGGCGCGGAATCGCGATCGTCTACATCTCCCACCACCTTCCCGAGATCTTCAGGATCGCAGACCGGGTCACGGTCATGCGTGACGGAAAGAAGATCGCCACCAGGCCCATTGGCGAGGTGAGCCGGGAAGAGATCGTCCAGATGATGGTGGGGCGTTCGGTGAAGGAGTTCTACAGCCGCGACAAACGTGCCATCGGCGACGTCAGGTTCCGTGTCAAAGGCCTGTCTCGATTCGGCTTCTTCCACGGTGTCGATCTCGAGGCCCGGCGCGGTGAAATCCTCGGCATCTGCGGGCTGTCGGGCGCCGGGCGCACCGAGCTCGCCAAGGTCCTCACCGGCCTCGACCGCGCGGACGAGGGCTCGATCGAGCTCGACGGCAAAACGGTCCGCGGCTCCTCCATGGCCGACTTCCTGGAACAGGGGATCTCCTACCTCACCGAGGACCGAAAGACCGAGGGCCTCGCCGTCAGGCTCGCCGTGGACGAAAACATCCTCTCGGCGATCGTCAACCGCCTGTCCCGGGTGGGGATCTTCTCCAAGGCGCGGGGAAAGCCCCAGGTGGACAGCCTGATCGCCGAGCTTTCCATCTACCCGCCCGATCCGTCCCGCACGGTGGGCAACCTGTCCGGCGGCAACCAGCAGAAGGTCCTCCTCGCGAAGTGGCTCGCCACCGAGCCGAAGGTCCTCATCCTCGACGAGCCGACCCGCGGCATCGACGTCGGCGCCANNCAAGATGACCATCCACGCCTCCGTGGAAAAGCTCGCCCGCGGCGGGTGCACGGTCCTTCTCATCTCCTCGGATCTGCCCGAGCTCGTGGGGCTCTGTGACCGGGTGATGATCATGCGGAAGGGGCACTTCATCCGCGAAATGCAGTACAGCGAATGCAGCGAGGAGAGCCTTCTCCTCGCCGCCAACGGCGACACGGGCCGCGCAGCGGCCCGCGCCCCAGCCGGCACGGATACAGAAGGAAGGCTTCATGAGTGAACCGAGCCGGGCGGGCATCGACGCCCGTACCCTCAGGACAGGCTCGTTCTCGAGCATCTTCAATACGGTGGGCGTGTACGGCATCGCCGTTCTCTTCATTGCGCTCGGCGCCCTGCTCCAGCTGACCGGGGCCATCGGCAACTTCCTGTCGCCGATGAACATGCTCAACATCGTCGACGCCACGGCCCTCGTGGGTATCGTCGCCGTGGGCATGGCGTTCGTGACCTACTCGGGCAATTTCGCCGACATGTCGGTTCCCACCACCATGGCCTTCACCGGCTACATCTGCATCGAGCTTCTCCGCTACGGCTTCCTGGTCGCGATCGTCGGTGCCGTGGCCGTCGGGCTCGTCATCGGTGTGGTGAACGGATTCGTAGTGGGCAAGTTCAAGGCCAACCCCATCATCTGGACACTCGCCGTCAACTACGTGACCATGGGCGTCATCCGCCTCGTATGGGTCAACAAGCAGATCTACCCCGACATGGTCGGCTCTCAGCAGCATGCCGTGTCGCTCTTCGACGCCATCTACAGGCTGCGCTTCTTCAATCTCATCGGCCTCCCGCTCGTCATACTGCTCGTGATGGTGATCCTCGGACAAGTCGTTCTGACACGGACGTCCTTCGGCGCCAAGCTCAAGCTCACGGGGTCCTCACCGCGGGCGGCCAAGCTCTCCGGCATAGCGGTCGAGCGCACGATCATCCTCTCCTTCGTGCTTGCCGCCTTCGCGGCGACCGTCGGAGGCCTGGCGATCACCTCCCTGTCACGGGTCGGCGCCTGGTACAACGGCGCCGGCTACGACTTCAAGGCCGTCACCGCGGTCGTCATCGGCGGCATGACGCTCGCCGGCGGCCGCGGCACCATCCTCGGTGTGCTCGGCGGCTCTCTGATCATAGGTATTATGAACAACATCATGACGCTGCTCGGCATCGGGACCTTCTCCCAGGACATGATCCGCGGCGCGATATTCATCATCGTTGTCGGGTTCAACGCCCTGTCGCTCCGGCGGCTCGGGAGGGACGATGCGTAGGTCAGGAAGAAACAGCCTCCTCGCGCTGGGGGACAAGTACAGGATCTACATCATCTTCGCCCTCGTCTTCGTCGTCATGTCCCTCTTTGCGCCGAAGTTCTTCAACGTCTTCAACTTCACCACGATCCTCAACGCCATCGCGATGAACGCCACGGTGGCGGTCGGGTTTTCCGTGGTGATGATCTGCGGCCAGCTCGACCTCTCCATCGGTACGGTGATCACCTTCGCGGGCGTCATCACCATGGGGCTCGAGCCCACCCTCGGATTCCCGGGCGCCATCGCGGTGGCCGTGCTCGGCGGCGCGATCGTCGGCCTCGTCAACGGTCTCCTGGTGGCCAAGGCCAAGATCAGCTCGTTCATCGTCACCCTGGGCACGATGACCATCCTCCAGGGCTCGATCTACCAGTTCTCCGGGGGCAACTCCATCAGCGTGGCCACAGACCAGGCCTTCTCGATCTCCGACTTCCTCGGCAAAAATCTTCTCCCCCTCGTCACTCCGCGCATCCTCATCATGCTGGTGCTCGTCGTCGTCGTGGAGCTCGTTCTCAGGCGGACGCGGGCGGGAAGGAACTTCTACATCGTCGGGGGGAACAAAGCCACCGCGTGGCTCGCGGGGGTCAACACCGACCGCTACCTCATCGCGGCCTTCATCCTCTCAGGCGTGACGGCGGCAATCGGCGGCGTCGTGTCCGTTCTCGTGTCCACCGCGGCCACCCTCAAGCTCGGCGAGAACTCCCTCATGTACGTCATCTCGGCCACCATCATCGGCGGCACGGCGATGTCGGGGGGCAAGGGAGGCGTCCTCCAGAGCGTGATCGCCATCATGGCACTCGAGATGCTTTACACGGGAATCATCCTCTTCGGGCTCGGCAACGAGGTGAAGATCTTCTTTGCGGGCCTCATCCTCGCCTACGTCGTCCTCTACGAGGCCTACGCCGTGTACCGTCACGAAAAGACCCTCGGGCAGCGGCCCGAGCTCATGAAGGAGCTCGCCGATCGCTTATCGGCGGCCAAAGTCAAAAAGTCCGCGGGGCACTAGCCGCATCGCCCGAAGGGGGCAATGCGGGCCCGCCACAGGGTCCATTACCGGAACGCCCCTCGGGGCGACGACCGGATGGGTATATCGGAAGGAGGAAATCTGATGAAGAGATTCCCGTTCATCGTCCTGGCGTTCGCCCTCGCGGCGCTCGTCCTCACGCCGGCCTTCGGCCAGAGCCTGACGGCGGCCCAGCAGGCCAACCTCAAGGCTTCGCTCGCCGTCGACACCAGCGTGCTGAAGTCCGCGGACAACCAGCTGCTTCTCGCACCCTCGACGGACAACCGCAAGGTACCGACGCGTCCGGCCGATCCCAATGCGCTTCCTGAGACCAACCCCCTCCACTGGTACGACATGGAGTGGGCGGGCTGGAGCGTCAAGCCGACCAATATGCCGAAGTCGCCCGCGGACGGCGCAATCGGCAAGAAGGTCATCATGATCGTCCACGGCGATCATCCCTGGACCACCGCGTGCATCCTCGGCGCCAAGAAGGTTGCCGATCTGTACAAGTGGAACTTCAAGGCCCTTTCGCCGAACTGGAGCAAGGACGTCCAGGACCAGATGATCGACCAGGCAATCAACGAGAAGCCTGACATGATCCTCCTGATCCCGCTCGACGCCAAAGGCGCAGTTCAGCAGGCACGCAAGATCAACGCAGCGGGCGTCCCCCTGCACATGTTCAACACCCTGCCGGACAATGCGGCGCTCAACTACTCCCTCGGCTGGACCGGACCGGATGACTTCGGCCAGTTCCGGCTCCTCGCCCGCGCGTGGTCCGATGAGCTCGTGAAGAGGAACCCCGGCGCCGCCACCATCGGCGTCGCCTACGTGCAGCACGCCCCCGGCGGCTCGCCCTACTTCGCCCGCTCCTTCGGCCCGATCTCCGAGCTCTCGACCTACAATCCGAAGATCAAGACCCT
>PLNO01000091.1 GCA_003141795.1 Spirochaetaceae bacterium
TCGGTCTCCGACACGATGAACTGCTCACCCTGCAGGTCCTTGCGCACCTTCTCGATCTGCACGAGCTCGTTCGCCCTGTTGAGCGGCAGCCTGATCATGCGCGACTTCTCGCAGATCGCCTTGAGGATGGCTTGGCGGATCCACCACACGGCGTAGGAGATGAAGTGGTAGCCCTTCTCCACGTCGAAACGTTCGATCGCGTTCATGAGGCCGATGTTGCCTTCGCTGATGAGGTCCGCGAGCGGCAGGCCCTGGTTCTGATACTTCTTGGCCACGTTCACCACGAACCGCAGGTTCGCCCGGATGAGCTTTTCCTTGGCGCTCTGGTCGTTCTTGGCGGCCCGTCGCGCAAGCTTTTCCTCTTCCTCCCGGGTGAGGAGCGGAATCTTGTTGATCTCTTTCAGGTAAAGGGAAAGGATGTTTTCATCTGCTCTGGAAGTCTTCTTCTCTTTTTCGACCATTACCGCAGTGCTCATAGTCACCTCTCGCCATAGTATTAGCAAAGAGCGTGCCATCAACCGCATTGGGCCTCATTCCAATTACTTGTGAGATATGAGATTAAAATGCGAAAAAAACCATTGTCTATAGACTTTTGGAAAGAGTGTCAATTTGACACAAGTTGGCAGAAACTTCACAATTGTGAATCAAAACACTCCACTTAGAAGCTCTTCCCTGCCAGGGATCCGGCCGCAGCAGAGGAAATAGGGCAGACCCGAGCCGCATGAGCAGCGGTCGTTCAGCTCAACCTTCTGCTTGGACTGGAAGTTCACCGCGATCACCGGTCCGTTCGCATGCGGTTCTGCCAGTACAATGCTGGGAAAAACGATGCGCACCTCGCGGAAAGCTTCCAGTTTCTCACAGCTCGTCTTTCCCCCAAGTGTCCCTGAAAGGGAGAGATCGATCCAGGAGTCACGCACGAGATCCCTGATCATGTCCTGCTCCGCAAGGGTCGAAAAGACCCGCTTGTTCTTGCAGAGGAGGTAGCGCGCTATCTGAATGGAGGAGAACGCCTGCCAGTCGTCCCCCTCGGCCGACGCCTGCCGATCCATGCCGTAACAGTTCGTGAACCGCGACAGCATTCTCCGCATGTGGCCGCGCTTGTTGAGCCGCAGGCACGCCGTCCAGCTCTTGATTGCCGACTGCGGGTAGCCGACCCGGCGCAACGCGATGCCCAGGTAGAAGCAGATCTGATACAGCCCGCGAGTATCCGATGTGGGACAATCGTCCAGCGCCTTCTGAAGGGACTTCACGGCTTCCCCCGGCCTGTGTCGGGAGAGAGCGAGGAGTCCGGATCGGAAATTCGGCGCCCACGACGATGTTAACATCTCTTAATAAAGTACTCCAAGCCGACCGGAGCGGCAAGAGCGGCGTCAGACGCGAAAGAAGTCCTTGACGCTCCCGTGGCTGTTTGGCTATATTGATATGAAATCACCGTCAGACAATGGTGCGTTGGCGCTAATTCTAGAAACATGTAAGGGAGGAACACTAGACATGAAGATCACACCGCTCGGAGATCGCATAGTGGTGAAGATGGTGGAGTCCGAAACCAAAACGGCGGGCGGGATCCTCATCCCTCAGACTGCGCAGGAAAAAACCCAGGAAGGGATCGTCCTTGCAATCGGCGACGATGAGGCTATCAAAGTGAAGGCCAAAGACAGGGTTATTTACGACAAGTACGCCGGAACGACGATCAAGGTCGGTGGTGAGGAACAGCTCATCCTGAAGGCTGCGGACGTCCTGGCAAAGATAGCTGACTAAAAGAACCAGCTATTTCGTTCCAGGGGAAGGAGATGTCGAAACGTCTCCTTCCCTTTTTTTATTTCTTGAAGAACGCCGTCACGGCACGGAGCACTTCGGGACCTTTCGCGATACAGCGTTGCGTCGACGGCAGGCTTTCCAAAAAGACGCTTCCATACCGCTTCGTGACAACGCGTGGGTCCAGGATGAGGACGACGCCGCTGTCGTCGTGCCGGCGCATGAGCCTGCCGAAACCCTGCCGCATCCGCACCACGGCATCCGGAAGGGAGAGCTCCGCAAAGGAGTTGCCTCCGTTCATCTCTATCGCCGTCATGCGAGCCTTCAGGATCGGCTCCGAAGGCACCCTGAAGGGAAGCCGACAGAGGATGACCACCTGCAACGTCTCCCCCGGCGCATCCACACCCTCCCAGAACGAGTCAGTCGCGAAGAGAACGCTCGAGCGCTCCGCGCGAAAAGCATCCAGCAGACGGGTACGGTCGTCGTCGCCCTGCTTGAGGAGCCTGATGCCGGCCCGTGCGAGCTCGGGCTGCACGGCTGCGTACACGTCGCGCAGGAGGCTGTACGAGGTAAAGAGAACGAGCCCCGCGCCATGGCTTGCAAGGAGCGTCTTCGTGATGAAGGTGGCAAGGTAGGCACGGTGATCGGATGAATCGGGCGCCGGGGCATCCGTGGGCACGCCGAGGAGCACCTGTTCGCGGTAGTTGAACGGCGATGGGAATGTCGTGAAGACGGGCTCCCTGTCGATGTCGTTGTCCAGTCCGATCCTGCCTGCCCAGAAGGAGAAGCTCCCCGCGACTGTCAGCGTGGCTGAAGTGAACACCGCGGTCTTGATGGGCTCGAAAACCGCCTCCCGCATGAGCGGACCGATGGAAAGCGGCGTGATGACCAGCCGCACCGCCCTGTCCTTCTCCTCGGACCTGCCGCGATTGCTCCGCAGTGCTTCAAGCCAGAAGATGTCGTTCCCCCCCGCCTCTTCGTTGCGGAACCTGTCGCAGATGTCGGCGATCCCCGAAAGCCGCGACAACTGCACCCGGCAATCCCAGACGACGTTCTCCTGGAGGGAGTCCGACATCCTGGGATCCGGCGCCGTTGCCGCGTCGATCTTCTCGAATATCTCCGCGAAAGCTTCCGAGAGCTCCCGAATCGCGAACGACAGGTTCCCCAGGCCCACCGAAGAGGCCTCGTGGAACCGTGGCTGCGCGGTGCCGTCCAGGAGCAGCGAACCCTCGTCACCCAGCAGCCCGATGATGGCCGCATCCAGCTCTTCCGACCGGTCCTGGACCGCCTGGATGAGCTCCGGCACGCGCTTGCTCAAGCTGCTCGTGCCCAGCGCCCGGGCGATGGCGGGGAAATGCCCCGTCACCCTTCCCCGCCGCCGCCTGTACAGCCGGCCGAGGAACCGAAGGATCATGAAGCGGGAGAAGCTCTGGGAGAAAAAGGACGTGGCGGCCTTTTCCACGTTGTGCGCCTCGTCGAAGATCACGCGACGAAACGGGGGCAGGACGGCCGGATCGTCGAACCCCGAGCCCGCCATGCGGAAGGCGAGGTCCGCGAACAGCAGGTGATGATTGGCGATGAGGATCTTCGCCGCCGAGGCTTCGCGGCGCGCCTTCAGGATGAAGCACCCTTCCCTGTGGCTGCAGCGCAGCCCCAGGCACGTGTCGGCCTCTGAGCAGACCTTCGACCAGGTTTCCTCCGGCGGGTAGAAGGAGAGGTCGGTGCGGCTGCCCGTCTCCGTGGTGCGGGACCATTCCTTGATGGAGAGGAGGTCCTCATCCTGCTCCTCGAAGAGGCCCATTTCCTCCAGCGCTTCGTTCAGCCTGTGGATGCAGAGGTAGTTGCCACGCCCTTTCACGAGCACGACCTTGGGGTCCTCGCCGAGGACTTTCTTCACCAGGGGGATGTCTTTCTCTATGAGCTGCTGCTGAAGGTTGATCGTGTTCGTGGAAATGACCACCCGCTCACCGTTCTGCACCGCCCATGCCGCGGCCGGGAGCAGGTACGCGAGGGATTTCCCGACCCCCGTGCCGGCTTCCACGGCGCAGAGCTCCTCGTTGTTGAAAGCCCGGCAGACCTGGCGCAACATGCCCACCTGACTCTCCCGCTCCTCGAACTGGGAATAGATGCGGCTGAGAGCGCCGCCAGGGCCGAGGTCGGCGGCAAGCGAGTCCTCGTCCAGCGGCGTGATCTCGCGCGCTTCGACCGGCTCGGCCACGACGTATATTTCCTCCACGTCGTTGTCAACGATATAGAAACCGACGCCCTGGTTGCCCAGGCGCGCGGCAATGCCGAGATCAGCGCTGGACGGTCTGACCCCACCGGAGGGGTGGTTATGAAGTATGGCGTCCCCACCCTCGATGTGCGGCGATAGCACGGGGACGGCTTCCTCATTGCCGCGCGCGCCCACGACCACCGAGGCCACCTTCCCGTCCTCTCCCATGCTGCCGACGAAGAACACCTCGTTGCCGCCAGCCTCCGAGATGGCCTCCCGGATCTCCTTGATCGCCTCAGGCGTGAGGCGCTGCTCAGCCCTCACCCAGCATGCCTCCCAGGCGCAGCACGAGCGCCGTGAGAAGGCTCACGAAGCGCGGACCCGCCTCCTTGCCCCGCTGGATCACCTCCGCGTGGTTCAGCGGCTGGTCGAGGATACCGGCTGCCATGTTCGTCACGCAGGAGATGCCCAGGACGCGCATCCCCAGGTAGGAGGCGACGATGACTTCGGGCACGGTGGACATCCCGACGAGGTCTGCACCGATTGCGGCAAGCATCCCGATCTCCGCCGGCGTCTCGTACGACGGACCCGAGAATGCAGCGTACACCCCTTCCTTCAGTGGAACCGCGGAGGCCTCCTGGGCGGTGCGCCGGATCGTCGGGTCGTACGCCGAGGACATGTCGGGAAACCGGGGGCCCTGCGGCGGGTTCGGCCCGCGCAGAGGATTGACGCCCATGAGGTTGATGTGGTCGCGGATGAGAACGAGATCGCCGGGGGAATAGCCCCTGTTCACGCCGCCCGCCGCATTCGTGACGATCAGCGTCTTTACGCCGAGCCTCTGCAGCACGAATACGGGGAGCACGACGTCGTCGATGGGGTGCCCTTCGTAGAAGTGGATGCGCCCCGCCATGACCACTACTGACTTTCCTACCTTGAACAGACCCGAGTGCCCCTGGACTGTCGGACGCGGGAAACCCGGCAGGGAGGAAAACGGGATTTCCACGCCCGCCACCCCGCCGACGAAATCCCCCAGCCCCGAACCGAGGATGATGCCGATGGAGGGGGCCCGGTCACGGACCGCGGCGAACCCGGACCATGCGTCATCCAGTTTCCGGGAAAATCCTTCTTGCATGCCGCCTCCTCAGGCCAGAGCCTTCAGCAGCTCGGCAGGATCGCGGTAGAAGCCGAGCCCTGCGATCCGGCTGGCCTTCTGCAGTATCCGCCAGTTCCACGTCAGATGGAGGCCCGCCGATGAGGCGATCTCCACCACTTTTTTGTTGAGGTACTCGGCCTCCACGGGCCGCCCCTTCAAGTAGCTCTGCAAGATACTGTTGTACGCACGGGCGGGCGTGGAGGGCGCCGCATCGAATGAGGTCGGCTTCTTCTCGATGCGCATCATGAGCTCCACGGGATCCATCACGGGGAGCGCCGCAAGCGGCATGTCGGCGCGCTCCATTGCGGCAAACCCCTCCGACAGCATGTTCACCGCCAGCTCCCGTCCGGGCGCGGAGGAGAGAAAGCACCCCAGCGTCGTATTGCACATCGCCACGGGGAGGAAGAGGAGCTGGGAGATGAGGAACGAGTTGAGGTACGGCCGCGCGTCGTCCACGGCGATGCAATGGAAGCCGAAGCTGGAAAGCTCACCGAAGATGCGTGAAAGCGGCTTGGAGCGTTCATAGACGATGAAGGGCTTCTCCGTGGTGAGCTCGACCTCCCCGTCCTGGAGCTTCACCGCGTTCATCAGCGTGAGGCAGAGCCGCAGGCGGGCATCGGGGATGGCAAGGCGCTCGGGCTCCGACGGATCGCAGTTGAACATCGCGACGGGCGCCTCCTCGGTGCCGATGAGCCGCGCGAGGTCCGGCCGACGAACGGCGTGCAGGTGATGCCGGGCAAGGGTGATGAGGAAGGCCTGAGGGCTGCCCGACGGGTCCTCGGGGCCCTCCATGCGCGCGCCCTCCACCAGCAGCCAGCGCGAAGGCAGGACGACCCTGAGCGTCGGTGACGGGTCGGGAGGGGCTTTACGGCCCCGCAGGGAGACGTGATGTCCCTTGAGTTGGAGCAGTCCGCCCAGCAGCGTCCCGACCGCTCCGGGACCGAGCACGGTGATTTCCATTGGCGCCTGTGATTATGCCGGCTTCCGCAAAAATAGCAATACGGTTGCAAGTTTATGCACCGGCCGCATATCATTTCTTGACATGATTTCCTCGATATGATAGTGAGTGCTCTCACTATGATCGTCATGAAGTTCGGCGGCACATCGGTACAGAACGCGGAGATGATGGATGCCAACCTCAACATCGCGGAACGTCAGATCGACAAGGCGCCCGTGCTCGTCTCCTCGGCAATGTCGAAGGTGACGGACCAGCTCCAGGAGATAGCGAAAATCGTCGGATCCGGATCGGTCGCCGAGGCGGAGGCCATACTGGCGAAGATCGAGGAGAGGCATTTCGCCTGCGCGCGGAGCTTCCTCACCGGGGAGAACCTGAGCGGCTGCGAATCGGTTCTGAAGGCCATCTTCGCGGAGCTCTGCGCGATAATGAAGGCGCTGGCGATCCTGAAGGAATGGTCGAAGCGCAGCAACGACGCCATCCTCTCCTTCGGCGAACGCCTGTCCACCGTCATCCTCGTGCACAGGGCGCGCGAGCGCGGTATGCACGCGGAGCTCTACGATTCACGGGAGCTCGTGAAGACGGACGACAACTTCTCCGCCGCCGCGCTCATCGAGGACCTCACCAACGGCCTCATCTCCTCCCGCATGCGTCCCCGGGCAGGCACTCTGTGCATCCTGCAGGGCTTCATCGGGTCCACGGTCGGAGGTGCGACAACCACGCTCGGCAGGGGCGGCTCGGACTATACGGCCACGATCGTCGGTGCCGCGCTGCGCGCGGAGGAGGTCCAGATCTGGACGGACGTCACGGGCATCATGACCTCCGATCCCCGGATCGTGAAGAATGCCCGCACGATCGACGACATCAGCTATCGCGAGGCAGCGGAGCTCGCCTACTTCGGCGCCAAGGTCATCCACCCGGCGACAATCCAGCCGGCGATCAACCTGAACATCCCCGTCTGGGTGAAGAACACCTTCCAGCCGGAAGCGGCAGGTACGAGGATCGCCTCACGGATCCCCGGCAACGGTCTCCGCGCCATCGCCTGCAAGAAGGGGATCACCCTCGTGACCATCGGGTCCTCCCGCATGCTGCTCGCCTACGGCTTCCTGCGGCGGATCTTCGAGATCTTCGAGAAGTACCAGACCTCGGTGGACCTCATAGCGACGACGGAGGTATCGGTGTCGGTGACCATCGACAACCCCGCGGCAGTCGAAGCCATCGCGCGCGACCTCTCGGAGATCGGCACGGTAGGCGTGGAGGCTGACAAGAGCATCGTCTGCCTCGTCGGGCAGGACCTCTGGAAGGATACCGCGTTCCTGGCACGCGTGTTCTCTTCACTAAAAGGGACGCCCGTACGCATGATCACGCTGGGCTCATCGGACATCAACCTCTCCCTCGTCGTCCCCGTGGGGGCCACGGAGGAGGCGGTGCGCACCCTGCACGACGAGTTTTTCCCGGCAATGTGATAGACTCCGCCTGATGGAGATCGATTTTCTCAAGATGCACGGGTGCGGTGAAGACGCGATCATCGTGGACGGCAGCCGCATCACCGACGAAGCCAGGGAGAGCCTCCCCCGCATAGCGGAGCGTATCCTCGACCGCAGGTTCGGCGTCGGGGGCACGGCCCTTGCCGTTCTGGGCACGGCGGAGGGCTCCGTCCTTCCGGTCCGCTGCTTCGATTCCGAAGGGGATGAAGCGGGCATTTCCTGCAACGTCGCCCGGTGCGTTGCGCGCTATGCGTCGGATTCCGGCGCCGTTTCAACGGGGGATTTCTCCCTCGACGTCCTCGGCAGAAAGCTCCCGATGGAGATCATCGACAGCGCCCACGTCCGTTCCGACATGGGCGTGCCTTTCTCCGGGGAGAAGACGGCGGAGATCCGCGAAAGCGTGAAAGAGTCTTTCACGCGCAGCATCCTCGTGGAAGGCAGGTCGGTCTCCTATACCCCCATCTCCCTGGGTCACCCGTACGCGATGCTCTTCGTGCCCGACTTCTCCTTCCCCGTTCGCAGGACCGCGCGCAAGATCGCCGAGGAGCCGGAGTTTCCCGACGGCACGGGCATCGGCTTCGTCCAGGTCTTCTCCCGTGAGGAAATGCGGCTTCGCGCATGGGAGGCTGACGGTGAGGGCCCCGGCGACGAGTGCGCATGCGGGGCGGCGGCGCTCGTGGCCGCGGTCGTCAACGGCTTCACCGACCGTGAAGTATTCCTCCACCTTCGCGGCGGGGACGTCTACCTACAATGGGACGAGTCGGACAACCACATCCGTCTCACCGGGCCCGCCGTGTACGTGTTCACCGGGACCTACGACGTTCCCGAGAGCGTGAAGGAATAGGCGTGGACGGCTTCATCGACAGGCTCGCGGACTTCATCAAGTCCCTGCAGGGCAGATCCGGGCCGCGGGCCGGTCAGCCGGGGACGGGACCGTTCGTCGACCCCGACCTTAAGGACGCTTGGAAAGAGCTCGACGACTACATGAGGACCGGCAAGAACCAGGAAAAGCCACGGACCGAACGGACCGAAGCGCCGCCCCGTCGGCCGCCCGACGAATCCCTGCGACAGGATTACGCGAATCTCGAGGTCGCCTTCGGAGCCGACATCGAAACGGTGCACGCGGCGTACAAAAAGCTCATCATGAAGTATCACCCTGACAAGTTCGGCGGGAACGTGGAAAAGCAGAAAGCGGCGCTGGAGATCACGAAAAAAATCAATGAGTCTTTCGAGCGGATCAGGTCCCGGCAGGGAAGCTGATCCCCTGGTCCGAGTTGACACCCTTTCCGAACCAACGTATCCTTCGCGAGGAATGAGAAACGTAGTCCTCCTTGCTGCGGCCGGCGTACTTGCGCTCGTCGTGAGCTCGATAACCACGCCGGTCGTGATGCGGATCTCCCGCCGCCGCCAGTGGTTCGATATTCCCAATGCCCGCAAGATCCACACCGACCCCATTCCGCGGCTCGGCGGGGTGGGCATAGCCCTGGGGCTCATGGTGGCCGTGCTTGCCGTGCCGCTTCTCTTCCCCGTCGTCTTCGGCGGATCGTGGCCGGTCTCCTATGACCTTCGCTTCGTGCCCCTGTTCCTCGCGTTCGTCCTCATTCATTGCATGGGGCTTGTGGACGATTTCCACAACCTCCGCGCGTTGTTGAAGTTCGCCATCCAGGTGGTCGCCGCGGCGCTCGTCACCGTGGGCGGATTCCTCATCTCGAGCTTCAGCATCCCCGGGGTCGGGCAAATATCACTGGGCGTGGCAGCCTACCCCGTGACGATCCTCTGGCTCGTTGCGATCAGCAACGCCCTCAACCTCGTGGACGGCGTGGACGGGCTTGCGGGCGGCCTTGCCGGGATCGCGGCGCTTTGNNCCCGCGCTCATGGCCATCGCGCTCCTCGGCGCGCTGATCGGCTTTCTCGTCTTCAATTTTCCGCCCGCACGGATCTTCATGGGGGACTCCGGTAGCCTCCTCATCGGCTTCGTGCTGGCAGCCATCCCCCTCGTGGCGACCCCCGGCAGGACCTCGATCAACGAGCTTGTCGCCCCGGCAACGGTGCTCCTCTTCCCCATTCTCGATACTCTGTCGGCGATCGTGAGGAGGACGCGTCAGGGCAAGCCCATCCATTCCCCCGACAAGGAGCACATCCACCACAGGCTCCTCGCCCTCGGCTTGAAAGGCGTGCCTCTGTTGCTCGTGGTCTATTCGGCGTGCATCATCATCGGGGCGGGTGCCGTGGCGTCGCGCGTCGTAAACCCGTGGGCTTCGTGCGTGCTCATCGTCGGGGTATGGGGCTGCGCCATTGCGGCTTTCGCCTTCATCTCCGCTCTGCGCCGCAAGCGACAGACGGGGGCGCTGGAAAAGCCCCTGTAGGAGCTGTCACTCCTCCTCCGCGGACTCCAGCTCCTGGACGTCCTCGGGCAACTCCTCCAGATCAGCCATTTCCTCAAGCGTTTCCACAGGCGTGATCCCCAGGGACAACGGCAGCGGCGGCACCTCCCCCGCGGGAGGCCGCGCGGTGAGCCCGTCCTTCTGATCGTGCGGGGAGAACCTGTTGATCACCCTGTCCACCTGCACGATGATCTCCCGCAGGGTGGCATTGGATGCTGCAAGCTCGTCGACCTTGTGCGACGTATCCGACGCGAGACCGAGCATTGTCCCCAGTGAAGATTCTGCCTGCCCCACCCCTTGCGAGGCCGTGCGCGACAACCCGGCGATGGACTGGATGCTCGCCTCGATCTTCTCCAGGGTCTGCTTCAGCGTCTGGCTCATCTCGAAGGAATCCTTGGCGTCCGCGGCAACCCTGCGCACGGACGCCTGCACGGTCTGGACAAGGTCAGTGATCTCCGAGGCCGCACGAGCGCTCCTGTCGGCGAGCTTGCGCACCTGCTGGGCGACGACGGTGAAACCGCGACCGGCCTCCCCCGCCCGGGCGGCCTCGATGGCCGCGTTCAGCGAAAGGAGCTCGGTCTGGTCCGCGACGTCGCCGATCAGGGACACGACTTCTTCTATCCGCGCCGTGCGCTCCTCCAGCACCCTCGTCGCCTCCAGGCCGTGACCAATCCTCTCCAAAGATTTCTCCAGAGCCCGTCCGCCCTCGTGGGCCGCCTCGAGGCTCGTGCCGGCGTTCTCCTCCACCTTGCGTACCGATTCGACGATGCCGGCGAAGCCGTGGCTCGTGTCCTCGACGACGCGCGCCTGGCTCTTCACGGAGGAGACCGTCTTTGCAACGCCCTCCGCGATCCTGCCGTACTCCCCGGTGAGGCGCTGGGAGGTCGTTCGCAGCGCGGCGATCACGCCCTCCAAAGCGCTCATCTTTCGCAGATGCTTGGCGAGCTCGCCGATCTCGTCGTCACGGTTGATCTCGGGTATCTCGGCGAAATCCCCCTCCGCTATCCTGCGGCTGAGGGTGATCAGTGTCGTGAAGTCTCGTCGCAGGGAGATGAGCGTCCACAGCGAATACGCGAGCGCTGAAAACGTCCCGAGAAATATGATCAGGGCGAACAGCCAGAGAAAAGATCGGCCGGCGCTGCCGCGGGCGTCGTAGATGAGTGCGACGAAGTCCGAGAAATCCGTGGAGAGCCTTTCCGTTTCGGTTATGAAGATGGGCACGCTCTGCACGAACTCCGTATGCGCCGCATCGCTTCCGAAGGCCAGCAGGGCCTGATCGAGGAACCTCTCCAGCAGGCTCTTCCACGTGGAGCCCACGAGCGTCTGGGCGTGGTCGAGCTCGGCGCGCACGGCGTCCGGGTATACGATCTCCTGCACCAGCGCGCCGTGCGAAGGACGCTGCAGGCTTGTTATGTCGGCGTAGGCTTGACGTATCTCCCGCACGTGGAACCCGACGGATTCGGCGTTCACGTCGACGGCGAGCATGCTCGATCTGAGGGAGATCAGGCGGAGCTTGTTCCCGATAGTCGTGAGGTACTGCGCGTCATCCGCGATCGCCCTGTTCGTCAGCTCCGCGGCGACGAAGCTCAGGCTGATCACGATGATCGTCACCAGGAGCAGGATGGAGCCGCCGATCAGCCTTCTCAATATGGATTTTTTCACAAGCCGTACTCCTCGATCTTGCGGTGCAGCGTCTTTCTGCCTATACCCAGTATTTCGGCGGTTCTGCTCTTGTTCCCCCCCTCCCGTGCGAGGGTCGAGCGGATGACCTCCTCCGCCGTCGTCAGCCCGGCAAGCACCTTGCGGATGCCGTCCT
>PLNO01000122.1 GCA_003141795.1 Spirochaetaceae bacterium
AGGAGTTCTTCTGGAACGAGGGGGCGATCCCTCATCTGCACATGGACCAGGACAAGTTCCCCCCCTTCGTGGACGTCGGGGAGCTCATCGGCAGGGTACGCGCGGAGGCGGAAGAAACCCTCGGCATTCCCGCGGGCCTGCCCGTCATTGCCGGCGGCCCGGACTTCATCATGTCGATCCTGGGCTCGGGCGCGACGCAGGCCGGGCGCGTGTGCGACAGGGCCGGCACCTCGGAGGGGATCAACCTCTGCTGGTCGGCGCCGGTGCACGACCGCCGCCTGCTCTGCTTTCCCCATATCGCGCGGGGTACGTTCAATGTCTCTGCAATGATCTCATCGTCGGGACTCGCCCTCGAGTGGGCGGCGCGCGCGCTTGGTACGGGCACCGGGGGCGTCCACGAGCTCATGACTGAGGCATCGCATGCGGTGCCGGGAGCCGGGAAGCTCCTCTTCCTCCCCTTCCTCATCCCCGAGCGCTTCCCGATCTGGAGCCCGAACATGCGCGGCGCCTTCCTCGGGCTGACCTTCGACCACGGACGTCAGGAAATGATGCGCGCCGTCGTGGAGTCGGCCGGATTCGCCGTTCGGACCGCCGTCTCCGCCATGTCGGAGAACGGGTGCCAGATCACCGACATCCGCGTGACAGGGGGTCTGGCGCGTCTGCCGCTCTGGTGCCAGAGCAGGGCGGACATCATCGGCGTGCGCGTCCTTCTTCCCGAGCAGGAGGACCCTGATCTCGTGGGAAACGCGTGCGTCGGATTCTTCGGCGTGGATGAGTTCGAAAGTCCGGCAGAGGCCGCGGAGAACCTCGTGCGGATCCAGAAGACGTTCACCCCGTCGACGGGCACGCGTCAGGTCTACGACGAGCTGTTCGACGGCTTCACCCGGGCCTGCAACGAGATGGGCGGTATCCTCCGCGGTCCTGCGCCCGAGGCGTGAGCGGGTAACGGGGCACAAGGGGGCCCTGCGCCCGAGGCGTAGGCTGAGGAGCCGGACCGGCCGTGAGAGCTACAGTCGGGGGTGCGGCGTGATGCTGATCACGTGCGCGGGGGATTCCCTCAGCGGCTCGGTGAGCCGGATGTGCACGTCCTTGCCTTCCTGGAACCACGCGACATACCCGATCGAGCCGATGATCCTCAGCCCCGCGTACGGGAGAAGTCGCAATGACGGGAGAACGATCGTGCGGCCCGCCGGTGTTCCGAGGAGGATGGCGTAGGTGGTCATCCCGCGCGCCGTATAGCGCACCTCCACCCCTTCGTCGGTCACCGCCTCGTGGTCTCCCCACGGGCGCGAACCGAAGATGGCCTCGCCGTTGAGCTTCAGCCAATCACCGAGCCCCGAGAGACGCAGCTTCTGGTCGTCGCTCAGGGTGCCGTCCGCCCCCGGGCTGACGCCGAGCATGAGGTTGCCGCCCTTTGCCACGACGTCTACCAGGAGCCGCACGAGGGATTCGACGGAGAGGAGCTCGTTCGGGGTCTCGGCGCTGTTGCGGCCGAAGGAGTACCCCAGGCCGCGCACGCACTCCCAGACGTTCGCGGGATCCGGCTCGAGCTTCGCGTACTCCGCCGTGCGAAAGTCCGCGTAGCGGGGGGCGGGGACGTCGAGCCCCAGCGCGGCCTGCGCACGGGCGCGAGCCGAAACGAGCCGCGTGATAGCGCTGATCAACCTCTGCAGGAAACTTACCGGAGGGCGTTCCTCGAACTGGCCGAAGCGATCGTTGAGCAGTCCCTCCGGCACCTTGTCGTAGAAGGTGGAAAACAGCGACAGGAGGTCTTCTGCCGACGGACTTCCCATGTCGTTCCAGAGGATCGAGGGCTTGTAGCGGGTGATGAGCTCGCGCCAGTGCGCATCGACGTACGCGGCGTAGCTCTTGGACCGCGGCATGGCAGCCAGAAGGTCGGCGCGATTCTTGATGGGGATCCCGCCGAAGCTCCAGTCGAGCCCGCCCGAATAGTAGATGCCGAAGCGCATGCCTTTTCCCCGCGCGGTTGTTGCCATCTCTCCGACCACGTCCCGGGAAACCTGCCACCCGCGTTTGCGCGGATTGCGGCGGCGCGACGGCCAGAGCAGGAAGCCGTCGTGACCCTTTGCGCTGAAGACCAGATACCGTGCCCCGCTGGAGGCAAGCGGCTCGATCAACTGCGAGGGATCCCAGTCTTTCAAGCCCTGGCGGAAGATCCTGGGGAAAGCATCATAGCGGGCCATCCGCCCCCACGTGGCACGATGGTGGTCATGCGTGGGGCTTCCCGGAATGGCCATGCTGTTTTCGTACCACTCGGCGTAGGGATTGCGCGCGTACCAGCGCTCCCATCCCTGCTCTTCGATGATGCGGGAGAACTCTCCGGTGAGCGGGGCCCAGGCCGGAACGGCGTAGGGCCCCCAGTGAACGATGATCCCGAGCTTGGCGTCGGTATACCACGGAGGCACCGCGCGGGCGACCAGCTTCTCCCAGGTCAGGGCGACGGTGTCCGCCTCCTGTGGCGCCGACTCCTCCGCGACGGGGGCGGGCATCCAGTCCTGCTCGTCGCCCCCTTCGTCCGTTGCCATTCCCACTCTTTAGAAAGGCCTGTCCGCCAGGTACTTGAAGTACGCGTAGCGGTCTTTCGCGTCCTTGCGCGCGATGTCCAGGAGCTGTGATGCCCTCTCGGGTCCGGCCTGTTTCAGCGCCCTGAACCTGATCTCGTTGTACATGTAGTCCCCGATGTCCGCCGTGGGCTCCTTGGAGTCCAGCGTGAGCGGGTTCTTGCCCTCCGCGGCCAGCTTCGGATTGTAGCGGAACAGCGTCCACGCTCCGGACTCCACGGCGAGCTTCTGCTGACTGATGCCCTTGCGAAGATCGAGGCCATGGTTGATGCAGTGCGCGTAGGCGATGATGATCGACGGCCCGTCGTACTCGTCGGCCTCGTTGAAGGCCTTGATGGTCTGCAGCCTGTTGGCGCCGAAGGCGATGCGCGCAACGTACACGCTGCCGTACGCCATGGCCATGAGGCCGAGATCCTTCTTCACCATGGGCTTGCCGCCCGCGGCGAACTTCGCGATTGCCCCCACGGGGGTCGCTTTGGACATCTGGCCGCCGGTATTGGAGTAGACCTGGGTGTCCAGGACGAGGATGTTCACCTTGCGGCCCGATGCGATCACGTGGTCCAGGCCGCCGTAGCCGATGTCATATGCCCATCCGTCGCCGCCGAGGATCCAGACCGACTTCTTTATGAGGTAATCCGCCGCCGCGAGGAGGCGCTTCTCTTCCGCCGAGGACGCCTTGGCCAGAACCGCCTTCATCTCGATGACGCGCAGCCTCTGCGCCTCGACCCCTTCCTGCGTCGACTGGTCCGCGGTGCGGATCTGCTGCAGGAGCGCCGCGGGGACTTTGGACTTCCCACCGGCGACGATAGTGTCGACGAGCTCGTTGGCGAACTCGAACATCTTGTCGGCGGTCAGCCGCATGCCGAAACCGAACTCGGCCGCGTCCTCGAACAGGGAGTTCGACCACGACGGTCCGCGCCCGTCCCTGCGGGTCGTGTACGGGGTCGTGGGGAGGTTGCCTCCGTAGATCGATGAACAGCCGGTTGCGTTGGCGATGACCGCGCGGTCACCGTAGAGCTGGCTCATGAGCTTGATGTACGGCGTCTCTCCGCAGCCGGCGCACGCGCCGGAGAACTCGAACAGGGGCGCTATCAGCTGCGAGCCCTTGATCGTATTGCGCTTGATCAGCTTCGGATCCACGTCGGGCAGGGAGAGGAAGAACTCGAAGTTCGCCGCCTCCTGGTCCTTGAGGGGGAGCTGCGGAGACATGTTGATGGCCTTCTTGTCCGTCTTTTCCCCGTTCACCTTCTTGAAGGCGGGGCATGCGCTCACGCACACGCCGCAGCCCGTGCAGTCGAGGGCGGAGACCTGGATCGTGAACTTCAGACCCTCGAACTCCTTGCCTTTTGCGTCGGTGGACTTGAACGATGCCGGCGCCTTGTCCAGGAGCTTGGGATCGTAAACCTTCATGCGGATGACGGCGTGCGGACAGACCATGGAGCATTCGCCGCACTGGATGCACGTCTCCGAATCCCAGACGGGGATCTCTTCCGCGATGGTGCGCTTCTCCCACTTCGTCGTTCCCGTGGGCCATGTGCCGTCGACGGGGAGCTTGGAGACGGGCAGCAGCTCGCCGCGTCCCGCAATGATCTCACCCGTCACGTTGCGCACGAACTCGGGGGCGTTCGCCGGGACCGGGGGCAGCATGTGGAGGTTGCCGACCGTGTGGTTGGGATAGTCGACCTTCTCCATGCGCGTGCGCGCCGCTTCCACGGCCTTCATGTTCATCTCGACGACGTCCTTGCCCTTGTTGCCGTAGGTGTCTTCGATGGCGGCCCTGATGAGCTCCAGGGCCTTCTCTTCGGGGACGACGCCGGAGATGACGAAGAAGGCGGTCTGCATGGTCACGTTGATGCGGCCGCGCAGCCCCACTTCATCGGCGATCTTCGTTCCGTCGATGACGTAGAACCGCACCTTCCTGTCGATGATCTTCTGCTGCACCTCGACGGGGATCCTGTTCCAGACCTCGTTCTTGTCGAACGGGGAGTTCAGGAGAAACACGCCCCCCTCCTCCACCTGGCTCAGCATGTCGAAGCGGTCGATGAAGCTGAACTTGTGGCAGGCGAGGAAGCTCGCCTTGTTGACGAGGTACGTGCTCTTGATCGGCTTCTTGCCGAAACGGAGATGGGAAACGGTCATGGAGCCGGACTTCTTGGAGTCAAGGACGAAGTAGCCCTGGACGAAGTTGTCCGTGGCCTTTCCGATGATCTTGATCGAGTTCTTGTTCGCCCCGATCGTACCGTCGGCTCCCAGTCCGTAGAAGAGCGCGCGGTGCACGCCCGCGGGCTCCGAGGAGAACGACGGATCGAAGGTGAGGCTCGTATGGGTCACGTCGTCGTTGATGCCGACGGTGAAGTGGTTCTTCGGGCTCTTCTCCTTCAGGTTGTCGAAGACCGCCTTCGCCATGGCGCCGGTGAAATCAGCCGAGCCGAGGCCGCAGCGCCCGCCGACGATCACAGGGTAGTCCTTGAACGCGAGGAGCTTCTCCGCCATGGCCTCGCCGATGGCCGTGCGCACGTCCTCGTAGAGCGGCTCGCCCAGGGCGCCGGACTCCTTGGTCTTCTCCAGCACCGCGATGGCCTTCACCGTCTTGGGCAGAGCCTTGGCGAAATGCTCGAGGCTGAACGGGCGGAAGAGGCGCACCTTCAGCACACCGACCTTTTCCCCTTTTGCGTTGAGATGCTCAACGACCTCTTCGATGGTCTCCGCCGCATTGCCCATGACAACGACAACGCGGTCCGCATCAGGAGCGCCGACGTAGTCGAACAGGTGGTACTGGCGGCCGACCAGTCCCGCGAACTTGTCCATCGCCTTCTGCACGATCCCCGGCACCGCCTGGTAGTACTTGTTCACCGCTTCGCGTGAGGCGAAGAAGACGTCAGGGTTCTGCGAAGTCCCGCGGATGGTGGGGCTCTCGGGGTTCAACGCGCGCGCGCGATGCGCCGCGACGAGCTCGTCGGTGACCATGGCGCGCATGTCGTCGAAGGTGAGCTCCTCGATCTTCTGGATCTCCATGTAGGAGCGGAAACCGTCGAAGAAGTGAAGGAAGGGAACGCGCGCCTCCAGGGTGGCAGCCTGCGCGATCAACGCGTTGTCCATGATCTCCTGGGCGTTGTTGGAGCAGAGCATGGCCCAGCCGGTGCCGCGGCAGGCCATCACGTCCTCGTGATCGCCGAAAATGGAAAGGGCGTGCGCCGCAAGCGCACGGGCAGCGATGTGGAAAACCGTCGAGGTGAGCTCACCGGCGATCTTGAACATGTTGGGGATCATGAGGAGAAGGCCTTGCGAGGCGGTGAAGGTCGTCGTGAGCGCACCAGTTGTGAGCGCACCATGAACTGCACCGGCGGCGCCGGCCTCGGATTGCATCTCGACGACGGAGGGAACCGTGCCCCAGATGTTCTTCTTTCCTTCAGCGGAGAGCTCGTCAGCAACCTCTCCCATCGTCGACGAGGGGGTGATGGGATAGATGGCGATGACTTCGTTGGTCGCGTGCGCGACTGTGCCAGCGGCGGTATTCCCGTCGATGGTCACCATTTTCCTGGCCATATGCGAAAACCTTCTTTCGTGTGGTGTAGGAGGACTTTGCAGCAGATTCTATCGCAAACTGGAGATTATGACAATCCGCCCTGCAGTTCTCACTATGGACCTTCCTGGGTTTTCAAGGTCCCCTTCTGTTACGAGCTCGCCCATTTTCCAGGGGACATAGTGAGAACTGCTTTATAACGGTGCCAAACCTAGAATTGCCGCAATCCGCCGAGCAATGACAGAAAGAAGTCCCGGTTGTCCGCCTGGAGGTAGCGCATCGCTCCTCCCATGCGGGCAAAGCTCTTGCAGTAGCGCAGGTAGTAGGCGGGATTGTCCATGGGAGGCTCCCCGTCCTTCTGCCAGTCCCACGTGGATTCGGCGAGGTCGACCACGAGGATGTAGTGATTCCTGATGGAAGTCCCGCCCTGCAGCGCGATGTTCTGGGACATGGAGAGCGATTTCTCGAAGATCATCGGCGACATCACGGCGGAACCCACGGAGAGGTAGACCCCGCCGTCGAGTCTGCTCACGCCCTCTGCATACGTGAGAAAATCGCGCAGCGCGGTCCGTCCGATCGCCGCACCGCTGTTCATCGGGTGGGTGTAGATGATGTCGTGCCCGATCATGGGGTGCCCGGTGAACGGCACTCCGCGCGCATGGGCCACGGCCTGGGCGCTGTCCTTGCGGAAGGGATGCTGGACGATCATGCGGCCGGGGGGCAGGCTGAATCGGTTCACGGCATCCAGGAGATCAGCGCCGGCAGCGGCGCGCTCGGGGTCGGTCGAAAGCAGCCGCACCACGTCCCTGCTCAGCTCCGCCGCGGAGGGGATGTTCAGGCCCTGCGTGTCGATGAGGGCTCCCACCGACGGCCCGTAGCCCAGGCCCTCCCAGGCGCCGACCAGGAAGGCGAGGTTGATGAACCGCCCCGTGTCCTCCCACGTTCCGAACTCGCCCCGGCCGACGTTCGCCCTCACGTCTTCGCTCGTGCGGCCCTGATAGGCGAGCTCCCAGTCGTGGATGATCCCCGCGCCGTTGGTCGCCAGCGCCGAGACGAATCCCCGTTCCATGAGATCGATCAGCACGGGCGACAGCCCGGTCTTGATCACATGGGCGCCGAATCCCCAGACGATGCCGGCACCGGCGGCGCGGGCCGCCGCGATCGCGGCCACCACGTCGCGGAAGTCGCGGGCGGCGAGCATCGAGGGCAAGGAGTCGAGAAACCCGGCGATGCCCGATCCGGCCCGATACGGCGTGGCAAAGTCCTCGGCCCTGGCCTTGCTCAGCCGGCCCTTCAGCGGGTAGGTGCGGATTCCGGACAGATCGAACTCTTCGTATGACAGTGGCATATGACGGTCTCCGGCTTGCGGCTTGCGGCTTGCGACGTTCGGCGAGCGGCTTACCGTTTCGGTATTCTATGCCCGCTCCCGTCAGAGGATCAGCATCGCGTCGCCGTAACTGTAGAACCGGTATCCGCGCGCCACGGCCTCGTTGTACGCCGCCAGGACCGCCTCGCGCCCGGCAAACGCGCACACCAGCATCAACAGCGACGACTTCGGCAGATGGAAGTTCGTGAGCAGGCCGGTCAGCGCCTGGAAGCGGAAGCCGGGATGAATGAACAACCCGCTCGCCGCCCGTCCCGGTGCGATTCCTCCGCCGCCGATCGCGGCCGCCGTCNNCCCACTTCGTACATTTCCGGGTCCACGCGGTGATCCTCCACACGCTCCACACGAACGGGCTTGAAGGTGCCGTACCCGACGTGAAGTGTGACCTCCGCGCGCGCGACGCCCTGCGCGGTCAGCCGATCGAGGAGTCCCGTCGTGAGATGCAGCCCCGCGGTCGGCGCGGCGATCGACCCGCGCGTTCTGGCGTACACGGTCTGGTACCGCTCGCGATCATCTGCATCGTCCGCCCGGTGGATGTAGGGCGGCAGCGGCATATGCCCGATGACGTCCACGATCTCGTCGACATTTCCGCCGTCGTCGCTCCACAGCCGGATCGTTCTGCGGCCGTGGAAGTGCTGTTCCAGCACCTCGGCGCGCAGCGCGAGGCCCGCACGCTCGAACCACACGTTCGCGCCCGGATGGAGCTTCTGCCCCGGGTGCACGAGGGCCTCCCACCGGTCGGCATCGAGACGGCGGACCAGGAGACATTCCACGTCACCGCCAGTCGGATCGCGGTGGCCGCGCAGCCTCGCGGGAAAGACCTTGGTGTTGTTCACGACGAGGAGGTCGCCCTCCCGGAGAAACTCTGGAAGGGCGCGCACGGTGCTGTGGGCGAGGATGGCCCCCGACGGGCGGTCGAGCACGAGCAGCCGAGCGGATTCGCGCTCGGCCGCCGGCTGCTGGGCAATCTGTGCGGGAGGAAGCTGAAAGTCGAACAGGGCCACGTCCACGCGGACAGTGTAACCGCACTCGGACCGGCCCCGCGTCGATTCGCGACTGGCCGGCGCCGTGCGGCGCCTGTCAGTGCACCATGGGCCGCTCGTCGATTCTCGACAGGCGCCAGTCCTCCGCGAGAATCGACCACATCAACTGGTCGTGGTACCGGCCCCGGCACTGCAGGCCCTGGCGCGCCACTCCTTCGGGCACGGCGCCCACCTTCCGGGCGGCGCCGTTCGCCCGCCCGTTCTGGACCGCCGCCCGCGCTTCCAGGCGATGCAGCCCAAGCTCCCCGAAGAGGAAGTCGAACACCATGCGGGCGCCCGCCTCGAAGATTCCCGTGCCCCAGAACTGCGATCCGAAAGCGGCGCCCCACTCTCCGGCGGAGAACGACGGATCGAGCGCGCGCACCTGGAAGATGCCGATCGCCACGTCGTAGCCTTTGGGCACGACGGCGAAACACAGGTAGCGCCCCGCGCGGCGCTCGGTATGCGCCCACTCGATGAAGCGCTCGAAGCCGGAGACATCGGACGGGGGCGGCGACATGTAGCGGCGC
>PLNO01000200.1 GCA_003141795.1 Spirochaetaceae bacterium
CCCTTGCTCTCGCCTCGTGCGCTCAACCTCCGCAGGCGGAGATCGACGCCGCAAAAGCCGCTCTTGATGCCGCGACGCGCAATGCGGACGTCGTCATTTACGCGCCCGACGAGCTACGAACCGCGCAGGAGCAGATGGCGAGCCTCGACGTGGAGATCGGGACGCAGGCAAAACGTTCGGTGCTGTCGAGAAACTACGATGCGACGAAGGCCCTTGCAGCCGAGTCCGNNGGTGGCCAAGGACGCCGCTCAGATCGCCGACGATGTCGCCGCAGCCATCCCCTCCTTCGAGTCGAAGGTGTGGGCCGCAAAGCGGGTCCCCCGCATCAAGCTCGACGTCATCAATCCGTTCTCAGCCGTGCCCGACAAGGCCCGTGAGACCCTGGCGGATGCCCGCAAAGACATCGATTCCGGTGCCTACGCTACGGCCAAGGCCAAGCTCATGGCGGTGAAGGACCAGCTGTCGGCGTGTGAAGAAACGATCACCGAACAGACCCGCATCGCCAGAAGCCGCTGATCCCGCGCGCCCTCAGCGCGTGTCCCCCGGACGCACGGCCACAGGCGCCCCCGCGAAGGACAGCCCGAGGAATCGTTCCATACGCGACAAGCGCACCGCATAGTACCTGCGCCAGGCCGCGTTCTCACCGTCGACCCCGCTGGCGAGGTCGGCCATACTCCCGACCACCATCTCCCCGCTCGCGTTCCTGTAATTCGCGATAGGGACGCATTCAGCGACGCTCACGGAGCAGCCCGGAGCGCCGCCGCAGGTCACGTCCACGCGCAGCATGTAGGATTCACCCGTCGGTGCGACGGGATGGTCGATGCGACGGGGGTCGAGGTCCCACGTCATGGCGGATATGAAGTTCCCCATCGAATACATGATGAGGCGGTCGCCCCCGTCCACGCGCACCGTCTCGTAGCCCTGCACGACATGGGGATGGTGGCTGTAGACGATGTGGGCACCGGCCTGGACGACGCGGCGGAAGAACTCCCGTTTCATGGGGGCGGGTTGCTGCACGTATTCCTGGTCCCCGTGATAGGAAACGATGAACAGATCGTAATCGGGGCTCACCTTCCTCACGAACCCGAGAAAATCGCTGACCGCCGCCGCGTCGTAGTAGTCCACGACGTTCACGTACCTGTCCCCGGCGGGATCGTTGAGGAACTGCGTCAGAGCGATGAAGCCCACGTGCACGCCCTTGACGTACAGAGACTCGGGGAGGAAGGGCCGCCGCAGGTTTGCCCGGATCCCCGAGTAGCGCAGCTGCGGCAGGCCGCTCTTCCTCAGGCTCTCCAGCGACCTCATCGTCTGCAGGACCCCCGGGATCCCCCCGTCGAACGCGTGGTTGTTCGCGACGGAAAGCAGCCCGATCCCCGAATCGACCGCGGCCCGAACGTAGGGGATGTTGCCGTTGAAGAGGGGGTAGCCCGACTCCGGCCGGGTGGGATCCACGGGGAGCTCGAGGTTCGCCACGGTGAGGTCGGCAGCGCTGAAATACCGCTCCACCCCGCGGTAGATGTCCCTGAAGTCCCGCATGCGGTAGTTCTCCTCGTGCGCCATGATGTCGCCGACGAAGGCAAGGCGCAGCATCCGCGGCAGCTCCGCCGCACTGGCAGGTTCGAGGGAGACGACGAGCAGGAGCAGTAGGGACCATCGTGCCGACATCAGCGCCCCAGGACACCGAGTATGGGCCGGCAGTGGCGCGCTCCGCAAGCCCGCCCCCCCGCCTACAAGCCCGCCACGAGCGGCCAGGCGGCGAGCGCAAGCCCGCCCCCGACGATCACCCCCGCGAGGATCTCAGGCGGCGTATGGCCGACGCGGAGGTTCACCTTCCCGGCATCGATTTCGGGGTTCTTTTTCAATAGCGCGTCGAGTATGCGCGCGTGATGCGCGACCGCGCCGCGCAGACGCAGCGCGTCGAAGATCGTGATGACGGAGAACACGCAGGCCACGGTGAACGCGTCGGAAGCGAAACCGCTGCGAAGACCGAGGGAGACGCTGAGCGCCGTGACGAACGCTGAATGCGCGCTGGGCATTCCCCCGGCGGAGATGAACCAGGAGAGGGCGAGCTTTCTCTCCTTCACGGAGTAGAGCACCACCTTGAAGAGCTGGCAGACGATCTGCACGGCCACCGCCAGGAGCAGGCTCATGCTGAGGGGAAACTTCGCGACCATGCCTTGTAGTGTAGGGAAAACTATCGGCCTTGACAAACAGACGGCACAGCATCACTTTTTCTCATGATGAGCGATGCACCGCAGAAAGGAAACGCCGATTCCTACGAAGGGGTGGTGGAGAACATCCTCGCCTCGTATCGGGAATTGGGGGGGATCAACCACATCGAAGGGGCCAATCTCCCGTCCCGGCAGAGCATCGAACGGATCGTGGAAGGCCTCGAGTCGCTGATATTTCCGGGCTTCAGGGCGGAGGAGAGGCTTGACCTCGCGGGCATGCGCTACGCCATCGGGGAAAAGGTGGTGGCTCTTTCCCGTGCGCTTTCCAGCGAGGTGGAGAAGAGCATCCAGTACACGTGCAGGATCCGCAAGGACTGCGGAAGGCACGAGGATTGCCGGGGGGAGGCGGAGGAGCTCGTCAGGAACCTGCTGGAGGGGATCCCCGAGATCAGGCGCCGCGTGAACCGCGACGTGCAGGCCGCCTTCCGCGGAGACCCCGCCGCCAAGTCGCAGGAGGAGGTGATCCTCTCCTACCCCGGCGTGGAGGCCATCATGGTGTACCGCATCGCCCACGAGCTGTGGGTGCGGGGCATCGCCATGATCCCCCGCATGATGGGCGAATACATCCACGGAAAGACGGGCATCGACATCCACCCCGGCGCTGATATCGGGGACTCCTTCTTCATCGACCATGGCACCGGCGTCGTCATCGGAGAGACGGCGGTGATCGGCGCGAACGTCAAGCTCTACCAGGGGGTGACCCTCGGCGCGCTCAGCGTCCAGAAGGAGCTCGCCAACAGCAAGCGCCATCCCACCATCGAGGACGACGTGACGATCTACGCCGGTGCGACCATCCTGGGCGGAAAGACGACGGTCGGACGCGGATCCATCATCGGCGGCAACGTGTGGCTCACGGAGAGCGTCGCCGCCAACAGCCGCATCTATCATCACCCCAGCCAGATCCGTCGGGCACGGGTCGACGACCCTGTCGCCTGGGACGGCGGGCTGTGAGCGGCCTGAACGGGCACGCCGACGGCCCGGCCTCGGACAGGCACCTGCGCATCGGCATCTGCTGCTACCCGACGGCGGGGGGAAGCGGCGTCGTGGCCACGGAGCTCGGCAAGCACCTGGCCGAACGAGGTCATTCGGTTGCATTCATCAGCTACGCCAACCCGCTGCGCCTCGGCGAGCTCCCCCCACGGGTCTGCTACCACGAGGTGGATCAGGAAAGCCACGCCCTGTTGAAGCAGTTTCCCCACAGTCTCCAGCTCACCGCCAAGATGGTGGAGGTTGCACGGACGCACAAGCTGCAGATCATGCACGTCCATTACGCCATCCCCTTCGCCGCGGCGGCGATCATGGCGCGGCAGATCGCGCCGGAGCTCGGCCTGAAGGTCGTCACCACGCTGCACGGGACTGACATCACGCTCGTGGGCTCCAGCCCCTCGTTCAAGCCCGTCACACAATGGTCGATCGAGCAGTCCGACGCCGTCACCGCCGTCTCCCGCTTCCTGCGGGACGAGACGTATCGGCAGATCCCCGTGCGCAAAGAGATCGATGTGGTCTACAACTTCATCGATCCCGACCGGCATGCGGTGCGCGACCCCCGCTGCATCCCCCAGAAGAGGTCGGAGCGTCAGGTGACGCTCATGCACATCTCCAATTTCCGCCCGGTCAAGCGCACCGGGGACGTGATCCGCATCTTCGCCCGCGTACGGGAGTCACTCGATGCGCGGCTCGTTCTGGTGGGCGACGGACCGGAGTATGCCCGAACGCGGGAGCTCGTGGAGACGCTGGGATTGAGCGCCTCGGTGCGCTACGTCGGGGTCGTCGACGAGGTGGCCCCGCTTCTGAAGGCTGCCGACCTCCTCCTCCTCCCCAGCGAAACGGAGAGCTTCGGCCTCGTCGCGCTGGAGGCGATGGCGAGCGGGGTCCCCGTCGTCGCAAGCGACGTGGGGGGCTTGCCGGAGGTCGTCGAGCATGGAGTCACTGGTTTCCTCGCGCCGGTGGGGGACATCGACGCGATGGCGGGGTATTGCGTGCAGATACTGAGTGACTGCGAGGTGACCAAGAGATACGGAGCTGCCGCGCGCGCTCGGGCCGCGCAGGTTTTCGATTACGCCTCCATCATCCCCCAGTACGAAAAGGTGTACGTGAAGGCGCTGTCCGCACCCGCCCGCTCAGGAATTCCAAGTTCGGCACCGTTATGAGGCAGTTCTCAATATGTCCCCTGGAAAATGGGCGAATTCGTAACAGAAGGGGACGTTGAAAACCCCGGAAGGTCCATATTGAGAACTGCTGTGCCCGCTGATCCCTAGTTGACGCGGACCTTCTGCGCCGCTCCGACCTGGGAGATGAAGCTCGCCTCCAGGCCCTCCAGTTGCTTGACGATTCCCAGGAACTTCTCGGCCTCGCCCTTGCTCATATAGGGGCCGATGCGGACCCTGTAGAAAGTGTCGCTCTTGGACGTGGCGGAGAAGACATGCCCCGTGAGCCCCTTGTTTCCCAGGAGAGTTGCAAGCTCCTCGGCCTTGGACTGGCTCTTGTAGGACCCGGTCTGGATCCAGTACTCCGTGCCCCGCTGCGCCGGGCGCGTCTGCACGGGGGCCCGCACCGCAGGGGCACGGGTGCCCGCGGCGACCCTGGTTTTCGGCGTGGCGGCGGGAGGCGGCGTCACCGTGGTCGGAATCGCGGTCGTTGCAGTGGTTGCCGGCGTTCCGGCGGGCGAAGCGTCCGAAGGCTGGGCGGGCTGCTGGGGCTGCGCCTGGGTGGAGGCATTGCCACCCTCACCGATGTAGAAGTGGAGCGTCTGCTGATCAGACGGCTGCTGTCCGGTCGTGGATGTTGCGGCCCCCGTGGTGCTCGAAACAGCCCCCGAAGCGGAGGGTTCCTTCTGGTACTCGTAGACCTGGGCTCCATTGCCTGAGAGCGGGCTGACAGTGCCGGCCTGTGCCTGCGACCCCGGGTGCTGTCGGAGAAGGAAAACACCGACCACGAGCACTATCACGACGAACACGCTCACCGAGAGCACGACCCAGAAAATCTTCTGCCTTTCCATGCCTTCCCTATCCTCTCACGTCCCGGACGATCCGGGCGACGCGGCGCTCCAGGGAGCGCACGCTCCCCCAGTTCATCACACTATAAGTATCGACCCCACGGCCAATAGATTGAGGCCGTACGTCCTTTTGCGCGTTGATGCGCGTCCATGCATCGCCGAGGGACAGTGCATCGCGACGCATCGCGCGAAGAAGGCGCAACAGGGCCGGGGCCCTCACGAACACCACCGCATCGCACATCTTCTCGAGCCCCGCGCGCTGGAGGAGCGGGGCATCGATCAGCACGGGGCCGGCGGACTCCGCGATGATCCTCATGATCTTCTCCGTAATTGCCGGATAGAGGATGCCTTCGAGCCTCGATTGCGCCGCCGGGTCGGGGAAAACGATGCGGCCCAGTGCACGCCTGTCCACGCCGCCCCCGGGCTGCTGCACTCCGGAGCCGAACGCCTTAATCACTTCGGCGGATTTTTCGACGAGGACTTCATGGCTGATCTTGTCGGCGTCGGCGATCGTGAACCCGAGTCGGACGAATGCCGCCGCCGCAGTCCCCTTTCCCGCGCAGTAGCGTCCCGTGAGCCCGATCACCATTCTAGTGGAAGGCTCCCCAGCTCTCCCCCGTTTCGCACTGTACCTTCAGGGGGATCGGCTGCTCCGTGACGTGCTCCATGACTTCGCGAACGATGCGCTCCACGGCCGGAGCTTCCGCTGCGGGGGCCTCGAGGATGATCTCGTCGTGCACTTGCAGCAGGATGCGCGCGGTGAGCTTCTCTTCCTTCAGCCTGCGGTAGAGCTTCAGCATGGCCATCTTCACGATGTCCGCCGCGGTCCCCTGGATGGGGGAGTTCACCGCCATCCGCTCGGCCGCGTTCTTTTCCGTCCTGTTCTTGCTGTTGATCGTTGAAATACGC
>PLNO01000389.1 GCA_003141795.1 Spirochaetaceae bacterium
GGCACTCTCTGGGAAACCTATTCGCATAAGGTGAACGACCGGATGCTCAACCCGCGCCACCTCGGGGAGATCACCGCGGCGGACGCCGAGGCGCGTGGCGCGCGCCTGGTCGTCGCCGACTGGGGTGCCGAGGTCTGCGGCGATGCGATCCGGGCCTTCTGGGCGGTGGACCCGAAAACGGACAGGATCATCGACGCCCGGTTCAAGACGTTCGGCTGCGGCACGGCCATCGCCTCCAGCGACATGATGTGCGAGATGATCATCGGAAAGACCGTGGACGAGGCGATGCGCATCACGAACATCGACGTGGAAGCCGCGCTGCGCGACGACAAGGACACGGCGGCAATCCCTCCGCAGAAGATGCACTGCAGCGTCATGGCCTATGACGTCATCCGCAAGGCCGCGGCGGAATACAAGGGCGTCGACATGAGCTCCATGGAGGAAGAGGAGATCGTCTGCCCGTGCGCCCGCGTGAGCATGCGCACGATCCGGGACGTCATCCGCATCAATGACCTGACGACAGTGGAAGAGATCACCCGCTTCACCAAGGCGGGTGCTTTCTGCAAGTCCTGCGTGCGGCCCGGGGGCCACGAGGCGCGCAAGCACTACCTGGTGGACATCCTGCGCGACGTGCGCGCCGAAATGGAGCAGGAGAAAGCGGCGGCAGCCGTCGCCGCAGCTGCCGCGAAACCGCAGAAGTTCTCCGAGCTCAGCCTGATCCAGAGGCATCGAGCGGTGGAGAAGGTTCTGGACGAAAAGGTGCGCCCTGCGCTGCTCAGGGACGGCGGCAACATGGAAGTGACGGACATGCGGGAGTCGGAGGGGACCACGGAGGTGATCATCCGTTATTCGGGCGCGTGCAAGGGCTGCCCCAGCGCCGCGGTGGGGACGCTCAGCTTCATCGAGGATTTCCTCAAGACCGAGCTCGATCAGCGGATCAGAGTGGTGTCCGCCTAGAGTCGTAACGAATCGAGTCTCTTGACCTTATGAGTTCTTCGCTAATACTCTGCCTGTGATATAATCATAGAAAAAGTACCGAAGGAGGCTGCGTGCTGCACGTCGCTCTGGCGCTGTACCTCTTCTCGTTTTCCCTGGGGATCGCCGTCGTGGTCCTCAGCCTGCTCGCTTTTGCGCGCTTCCACAGCGTCGTCTACCGGCAGCTCGCCGTCCTTTTCTCCGGGGCGCTCCTCATCGTGATCGTCGACATGCTGAAGATGTACGACCGTGCCACCATCGACAACTTCGGCGCCCTGATTCGGCTCCTGTACGCGTTTCTGTCCTTCGCGGGGTTCGGGCTGTTCGCGTACAGCATGCCGGCAATCGGCTTCCGGGTATGCTCCCTCCCCCTGTCCGGAAAGCGAAAAATCGTTCATTTCATCATCGTGGTGGTTGTCGCTTTCATCGGCGGCTGGCACGAGCTCTCCCCGCAACCCGCGCTGGAAGTGGCATCGGCGGCGGCTCTCATCGGCGTACAGGTCTACGGCCTTCTCGTCGTGCTGCCGCGACTGGGGGGAATCAAGAACCCGCAGCTGCTCGTTCTCATGCGGCGCTTCCTCGTCCTGTTCGCGATCGGGATTGCGGCAACAGTCGCGGATGTCGCGGCAAGCAGCGTGTTCGGATCCCGGGCAGCCCTGCTCAGTCTCCCCCTCGTGCAGCTTTTGTATTTCTTCGGCGCCGTTGCGCTCCTGCTCTCTTTCGCGCTTCGCTATTCGTTTGTGGAGGAGGAAGGCTCGACATGCCTGCTCCCCGCTACCTTTATCTCGAAGTACGGGATATCACCCCGGGAGTGCGAGATTGTTTCCCTGATCGTTCGTGGATATTCCAACCGGATGGTGGCTGAAACGCTCTTCATATCGGCAATGACGGTGAAGAACCATATCTACCACATCTATCAGAAGACAGGCGTGGAAAACAAGATCCAGCTGCTGAATCTGATAAACCCGGCAAAATGAGACTTTTGGACTATTGCGTGAAAACGGAGATGGGATAGAATCAAAATGAAAAGTTGAAACGCCAGCAGGAAGATAAGTAAAAAGTCGAACGGAAAGTCCAAGGAAAAAAAGTTTATCGATTATAAAAGCGGGGTATCTTCCTGCTGGCAGTTCTTTCCCCGCGGCGCTACTGGTGCTGCAGCACATCCATCATTGCGGCAATGTTCTCCGCACGCGCATCCTTCGGTATGTCGTGCGCCGGCGCTGCAATGTAGCCCCCGTCCCTGCCGATGCGCTGGATGAGGCGCTCCACCTCGACGCGTACCTGGGCCGGGGTTCCGTAGGGGAGCGTCTTCTGCGTGCTGATCCCGCCGAAGAACGTGAGCCGCGCGCCGTGGCGTTCCTTCACCGCCTCCACATCCATGACCTCGGGTTGAAAGGGGTTGAACACGTCGACCCCTGCGTCGATGAGGTCGGGGAACAGCTCCTCCACCTGTCCGCAGCTGTGGATGAAGACCCGCTTTCCACGGCTCTTCACCAGCGCGTAGAGCTTCGCGATCCTGGGCCCGATGTATTTCCTCCACAGGACGGGCCCCATGATGAGCCCCCTCTGCTGCCCCCAGTCGTCTCCGAACCTCATGGCGTCGATGTCGAAGGACAAGGCGCTGCGGGCAACGGAGATGTCGTAGTCGATGATCCGATCCAGCAGATCGTTCACGAACTGCTCCTCCGAGATCATGGCCATCAGGAGGTTCTCCATGCCGACGAGGGTCCACGCCCGCTCGAAAAGACTGAAGGCGATGGTGGCAACCGCCAGGCGCTCCCCCCGCGCGTCGACGGCCTGGCGAAACCCCGCGAAGCGCGAGGGGTTGTCGGGATCGGGAAACCTGTAGCTCCCCAGGGTCTGAGGCGTGATGCACGTGTTGCACACCGTTCCTATGTCCGTGTCCACGGTCCTGTCCCAGAGCACGCCGAACTCGTCCTTCCACACTCCGGGCCTGCCGGGGACCTCCCCGTAGGGCAGGCGCGTGCGGATGACGTCCAGGCAGTTGCCGAGCTTCCCTTCGAACTCCTGGTCATCGAACCAGTCCGCCATCGTCCGGCGGGCAGGCTCGGTGAACGTGACGTGGAAGGGCGTCGCGTCCGGCTGGCGATGCGCCAGGGCCGCGAGCGCCCTATCACGGGGCGTCACGCTTTTCCCTCCGCTCCCGTCGTCCTGATCCACTTCTCCACGATGGGCACGAGCACTTCACGCGCAACACCGATGGCCCGCGGGGTCCAGAGGTTCTCCTCACGCGCCCACTGGGCGCTCAGGCTGTCGCGGAACCCGTGCACGAGCTCACTCGCGACGTTCACCTTCGCGATCCCCAGCCCGATGGACCGCCGGATGTCCTTCTCGGGGATCCCCGTGCCGCCGTGCATGACCAGCGGGACCGGGACTGCGGCGTGGAGCTTCGCCAGGAGATCGAACTCGAGGTGGGGCTCGCCCTGGTAGAACCCGTGCTTGTTCCCCACGGACACGGCGAGCAGGTCGACGCCGGTCTCCTTCACGTAGCGCGCGGCATCGGCGGGATCGGTGTAGGCCGAGGTCGCCCCCGCTTCGGCGGTCCGCTGGTCAGCCTTGCCGATCGTGCCGATCTCCCCTTCGACGGTGATCCCCTTGGGCCGGGCCATGGCCACGACCTCGCGCAGGGCCGCGGCATTTTCCGCGAACGGCAGCGTCGAGAAATCGAGCATCACCGAGGTGAAGCGCGCATCGATGCATTGCCGCACCATTTCCATTGAGTCGCCGTGGTCCAGGTGCAGGGCTGCGGTGGCATGGTGCAACCCTTCGATCGCTCTGGCCACCTCCGCCATGGCACGCGGGGCCAGCACGGGAAACTCCCCCGGTCCCTGCATGAGGATCACCGGAGCCTTCATTTTTTCTGCGACTGTCAGAATCACATCCATGGACTCCGCATTCCACGTGCAGAAGGCCGGCACCGCGTAGCCCCCCCGGAATGCCCGAGTCACGAGGTCTCCCATTGGAACGAAACTCACTCTTCTCCTCCTCTGTGCGCCTGCTGGCGCGTATCGTCCGCTATGATGACGTGTATGCCCTTTTCCTCCAGCGCTGCACGGCACTCGCTGTCCACGCCGCTGTCGGTAATGACCGTATGTACCTGGTCGAGCCGGAGGAACAGGACGAGCACTTCCCTGTTGAACTTCGAGCTGTCGGCAAGCACGATGACCTGCCGGGAGTTCTCCGCCACCTTTTTCTTCACCGGCACCTCGTCGAGGTTCGACTGCGTGAACCCCTCCTGGAGGTTGATCCCCACGGTGCCCAGGAACGCCTTGGCGAACCTGAACTGCTTCACCGTCTCCTCGGGGATGGGCCCGATGAGGGAATGCGACGGCCCGTGGACCTTGCCACCCAGGAGGATGGTCTGCACGTTGGCCTTGTCCGCCAGGGTCTGCGCTACAACGGTGGAGATCGTCACGACGGTCACCCGCCTTGTGGAATCGACGGCAAGGGCGAGGTACGCGGCCGTGCTGCCTGCGTCGATGAACACCGACTCCCCCGGCTGCACCATGGCCCACGCGGCTTTTCCTATCGCCTCTTTCTGCTCGCGGTGCACGGTCTCGCGCACCCGGTAGTCGACCTCGATCATCTCCTGGCCCGAGTAGGCACCGCCGTGGGTCCGCTTGACGAGCTGGCGCTCCTCGAGCTTCATCAGGAGCCGGCGGATCGTCATCTCCGAAACGGAGAGGTCGACGGAGAGCTCCGCCACGCTTCGGTAGCCCGTGCGCGCCAGGATCTCCAGGAGCTTGTCGCCTCTCTCTTTCATCCCCTCACTCCCGCAGGGACCGCGCCGACCACGGCGCCACCGGCTCGTGGCGACGCGCGCTTTCCAGGGCGGCGAAGCAGAGGGCAAGGCTTTCCAGGTTGTTGCGGGAGCCGTTCTCGGGCTCACGCTTCTCTTCCACGGAACGCAGGAGCTCGGCCATGGTGCCGTGAAAGCCGTCAGGGAACCACGTTCCGCTGAGCGCGGGGCGGCTGCGGCCCTCCGCGGTGGCGAGGGTCACCGCCTGGGTGTTGAGGTCGGGGCCGTCGCTCCACAACGCCCCCCGTGTGCCGGAAACGAACGTACGGTCCTGCTCGCCGAACAGCGTGTCGGCGTCGAAGGACAGCGAGGCCTGGGCGTTCTCGTATTCGACGAGGACCTGGGAGAGCAGCGGGGGGGCGACCTGCTGTCCGGTGGCGGGGGCCACCGAGGCGTAGACCCTGCGGGGCGTTTTTCCCCTCATGAAGCAGCTCATGATGTCGAACCAGTGGATCCCGAAGTCGTACAGGACGATGAAATGGATGGATTCGAAAACGCTGCCCTTGATCCACGTGTGGTCCCAGCTTACCGCCGCGCGGGCGCTCACCACCTCACCGATATGGCCCGCGGCGATGGCCTGGCGCATCCAGCTCCAGTGCGGGGCCCATCTGCCGTTCTGGTTCACCGCGATCCGCACGCCGCGGGCCTCGGCCTTCTCCACGATGCGCAGCCCGAAGTCCAGGTCCGTGACGAAGGGCTTCTGGCTGAGGATGTGCTTGCCTGCCTCGATCGCCGGCTCGAACATCTCGGCGCGCTGCGCCGGATGCGCGGCGAGGTCGAGCACCTCCACGTCGTCCCGGGTGAGAAGCTCGTGCCAGTCCGTGCAGATGGCAGCCTGCGGGTAGAACCTCTCCTGCAGGGCGCGCGCCTTCTGCGGGTTAAGGTCGCACAGGACGGCAACGTCATACCCTGCGGCGCTGTAGGCCCGCAGGTGCTGGACACTGATCCCACCGCAGCCCACAAGGCCGATTTTCGGCCGGTAGCGCGCGGGCTCGATGGGGCGGTAGGGAAGCTCCGGGGCGGGGATTTCTTTCCGATTGCTCCCCGTGGAAAGACCGTACGTATCGTCAGGCGTAAGCGGCATCCTTCCCTCCGCCTACACGAGCCTGACGGTGCGCTTCTGATGCGCGCTCAGGACGGCAGAATCGACGATGCGCTGTCCGATGCGGCTGATGGAAGGAGAGAGCGGTCCCTCCACGGGATGCCCCGTTTCCAGGCAGTCGATGAGGTACTGCACGGGGTCCTGTCGGGGAGGGAGGAGCGTATCCACGGGGATCTCCTGCCCCGCGGGGTCGGTGCGGGTCTGCAACCGGACGGAGGGCGCAAAATCGTAGCTCGCGATGCATCCCTCGGTGCCCACCAGGACGAATCCGCACCGCGGCAGCGGCTGATGCGTCCAGGGATCGGACAGCGTGCCCCAGCGCGTCTCCATCTTGGAAAGCCCGCGCGCATAGCGGGCAACGGTGATGCTGTGCTCGTCGACCTCGAGGCCGGGGGGCTCGTCGACGACGCTCGTAACCTCTATGGGCTCTTCGCCTCCGTGGTACCACGTGCCGAGCGTGGCGCCGTAGCCGAGGTAGTCCAGCAGCGAGCCGCCGCCGCCCTCCTTCTTGTAGAACCACGTGCGCGGCTTCTCCCTCTCCCTTTCCTCAGGCGTGAGCTCCACCTTGTCCGAGGTGTGGAAGAGGGGACCGCGGTTGCCGTCGTAGTAGTGGAACTCGATGAGGGTGCCGATCGCCCCCCCGTCGAGGAGACGCTTCGCCGTCACGTGCGCGGGGTACCACGCAAGCGGCCAGTTGACCGCCAGGAGCCTGCCCGTGCCGCGCATGACGGCAATGATGGCGTCGGCGTCGGCAAGGGTCGATGCAAAGGGCTTTTCCAGCAGCACGTGAACGCCGTAGTGCGCCACCTTCCGCACCCACTCCGCGTGGCGCGCTGTGGCGGGGCAGAGCAGGACGATGTCGGGCTTGGTTTTTTCCAGGCAGGCGCGATAGTCGGTGAAGACCCTGTCCGCGGGGAGGGAGAAGCCCGCGATGGCGCGCTGCATCCGGGAGGAGCCTTCGTGGCAGATGCCGACGATCTCCGCCCCCGGATGGTTCCACGCCATGCGCAGGTTGTCACCCATGTGGTCGTGGTCGAAATTGACCCCCGCGATCCTCCACCGCCGCATGTCTACCACCAGACCTTGGTGAGCGGTTTCTTGATGATGAGCGGCCGCAGGTACTCGATGGCTTTTTCCGCGCCGTCCTCGGGGGACATCACCGGGTCCTCGTGCTCGAAGGAAAGCACGTAGTCGTACCCGTTGGACACGAGCGCCGTGATGACCCGGCGCCAGTTCACCTGGCCCCAGCCGGGCACCCGGAAGCGGAACCCCCGGTCCCCCCGCATCCAGCTCCCCGTGGAGAGAACGCCGGACCTCCGCACCTCGTCCTCCTGGAGCTCCGCGTCCTTGGCATGGCAGTGCACGATCTTCTTCCCGAAGGTCTTGATGAAGACCACCGGATCGATGAGCTGCCAGACGAGGTGGGAGGGGTCGAAGTTGAAGCCGAACTCGGGCCGATTGTCCAGGGCCGCCAAGGCCATTTCCGCGGTCTCGATGTTGTAGGCGATCCCCGTGGGGTGGACTTCCAGCCCCCACTTCACCCCGTACTTCCTGTACACGTCGAGGATCGGGTTCCACCGATCGGCGAATACCTTGAATCCCTCCTCGTAGAGTTTTTCATTCGCCGGAGGGAAGATGTACCACTTGTCCCACACGTGGGACCCGATGAGGCCGGTGACGACCGGCACCTCGAGCTCGGAGGCGGCCTGGGCGGCCTTCTTCAGGTGATCCACGGCGTACGTTATCTTCTGCTCGGGCGTCATGCCGGGCGCCCACGCGTCGGTGCTGGAATCATGCGGGCCCATGGAGAGCTGGCCGGCGATCCCGTCGTTGATGGCGGAGATGGAAAGACCGTGGTCGGCGAGCATTCTCTTGAGCTTCCGTGCACCGCCCGGGGTGAGAAGGTCGTCGAGCTCGACGTGGCCGTTGTTCGCCCATACGGGGAGCTCCACCGCCTCGTAGCCCAGCCCCGCGACGTGCCGGGCCACCTTCGAAAGGGGCCAGTCGCCGAACAGGGCAGTCATGATGCCGATCTTCATACTCGCCTCCTAGTCTCTCTTACGCTGCGTGTAGGCGATGACGATGACGAAGAGCAGGCCGCCGTAGACGATCTGTCGGATGGCCTCCGTCGTCTGCAGGGTCACGAGGATGCTCGTGAGGGTGGTGAGGAGGATGCAGCCGATGACCGCGCCGATGTAGCTCCCTCCCCCCCCCGACAGGGAAATGCCTCCGACCGCAACGGCCGCGACGGATGCCATCACGTAGGGGGCGCCGAGGTTGAGGTAGGGCGTGCCCGTGTAGCCGAGGATCATGAAGCCTGCGAACGCGGAGATGGCGCCGCAGATCCCGTAGACGAACATGCGGAAGCGCTTCACGTTGACACCGGAGAGCTCCGCGGTCACCTCGTTCGCGCCGACCCCGAAGAGGATCGCGCCCCAGCGCTTGCGGAAGAGGAGCACCGTGACCGCGACGATCAGGACGATCCACAGGAGCACGACGTTCGGGATGCCGATGATCCTGCCATTGCCCAGCACCTCCAGCGCGTGGGGAGCCACGCCCGTCGGGTACCCCTTGGTGTACAGGAGCGAAAGTCCCTCGACGACGCTCGCCATGGCGAGCGTCATGATGAGGGGTGGGATGCCGATGTAGGAGATGCCCGCGCCGTTCAGCAGGCCGATGAAGAAGCCGGCGGCGATCACCGCCACCAGCGCAACGGCGATGTTCGCATCGCTGCCCTTGAGCAGGGAGGAGGCGATCACGACGCCCAGCGATATGACCGATCCCACGGAGAGGTCGATGCCTTCCCCGCCGGCCATGACGACGAGGGACTGGCCCAGCGCGACGATGCCGAGGAACACGGAGAGGCGGAGCACGCTCATCACGTGGTCGAACCCCAGGAATCCCGGGGCGGCGATCTGCCCGAGGACGAACAGCACGACGATGGCGAGGACCGCGATCGTGAGCTTGTTCGTGAGGAGCGCTCGCACGCCGACGGGCCGGGATGCTGTCTGTATCTGGCTTTTCATGACGGTCCTTTCAGCGCCGGGCGAGCTCACGGCGAAGCCGCGGCACCGCTCCGATCACGAGCGCGATCAGGATGATGACCCCCTTGGTGAAGACCTGGTAGAAGGAGGTGACGTTGGCGAAGTAGATGATGTTGATGAGGAGCCCCAGGATGATCCCGCCCATGATCGCCCCGGCGTAGTTGCCCTTGCCCCCCGAGAAGGCGATGCCGCCGATGATGCAGGCGGCCACCGAGTTCATGGTGAAGCCCTGTCCGCTGCGCGCATCGCCCGTCGCGGTCTGGCCGATCACGCAGAGCGCGGCTATGGCGACGAATACGCCGCTGATGAGGAACGCGACGACCTTCACGAGCTCCACCTTGATGCCGCTTGCCCTGGCCGCTTTCTCATTGCCGCCCACCGCGTAGATGTGGCGGAAGATCGGCATGCGGCCCAGCAGGAGGCAGAGCGCGATGGCGATGAGCAGGACGAGTATGGGCACGGGGAGGACCCCGCCGAGCATCCGGCTGTAGGAGGTGTAGTAGCTCTCGGGGATGTGGCCTCCGGGTGTGGGCATCAGAACGAGCGCGATCCCGAACCAGACCGTGGAGGTGGCGAAGGTCATGATGAGGGGCGGGGGTCCGATGTAGGCGATGAATGCCCCGTTGAACAGCGACAGCACGAGTGCGGTCGCGACCCCCAGCAGGCAGATGAGGATAATCGAGCCCAGGCTGTTGCCCATGAGCGATGCCATCACTGCCGTGATGAGGGAAATGCCCGCCCCCAGGGAAAGGTCGACCGCACCCACGAGGAGCAGGGTCGCCTGCGCGAGGCTCACGAGGATGAGCGGGGTGAAGGTCATGAAGTTCATCCGTATGACCTGCAACGTGAAGAACCCCGGTTGGAGGATCGCGTTCACGATGATGAGGAGCACCAGCATGAGCAAGCTGGGAAACGAGGAATCCTGAACGACGTTTTTCAGGCGCTGTGAACCGGTCATGTCGAAGCCCTGCCTTCCTGGGTGTGTTCCACGTTGAGGGAGGAGACGATGATCTTCTCCTCGTTGATCTCGTCACCCGCCATCTCTTTGACGATCCTGCCCTCAAACACGACGAGCACCCTGTCGCAGTTGTCGATGAGCTCCTCGTTGTCGCTGGCGTACAGCACCACGGAGGTCCCCGCCTTCGTGAGCTCGTTGATGATCACGTAGATGTTCTCCCGCGTCCCCACGTCGACGCCCTTGGTGGGGTCGTTCAACAGGAGGACGCTCGGGCTCAGCGCGAGCCACTTGCCGACCACGACCTTCTGCTGATTTCCTCCGGAGAGCTGGGAGATGACGGTCTTCTGGTCGGGGGGGACGAGCGATACGGTCTGGATCGCCGAGCTCGCCACCTCCTGGAACTTCCTGCGGGGGAGGAAGAACGAGCCGCGGTGCATCGAAATCTTCGGGTAGAGGATGTTCGACAGCACGTTGTGCTCGAGGAAAAGGCCCTCCTTCTGCCTGTCGCCGGGGATCAGCGCGATGCCGCGCTTGATCGCCTGCCGCGTGCGCCGCAGCGTGGCGGGCTTTCCGTCCACGACGATGCGGCCCGTATAGCCGTGGAGGTAGCCGGCGAGGATCATGAGGATCTCCTCCTGGCCCTGTCCCTGCAGCCCGCCGAGGCCGAGCACCTCGCCGCGGCGCAGGGAGAAGCTGACGTTGGAAAGCCTGCCGTCGGGGAGGGATATGTCCTGCACCTCCAGGGAGGCGCCCTTCGTGGTGAATCCCTGCATCTCCCCTTCGCGCTGGCCGCGGTTCTTCCTCACACGGGCCCGTGCGGCCTGGCCGGTGATGAGCGGCACGATGAGGCTTTCATCCCGCGGAGACTGCGCAAAATCGATGCTTCCCACGGTTTCCCCGTTGCGGAAGGCCACGAGCCTGTCGCAGATCTTCGCCACCTCCCAGAGGCGGTGGGAGATGAACACGATGGAGACCCCGCGGGCCTTCAAGGTTGTGATCGCCGTGAACAGCGCCTCCACCTGGTGGAAGTCCAGCGACGCCGTGGGCTCGTCGAGGAGGAGGATCTGAGGGTCCTTGGACACCGCCTTGGCGATCTCCACGAGCTGCTTCTCGTCGGGGGAGATCGACGATACCCGAACGTGCGGGGAGATCGACACGCCGATGCTCGCCATCGCCTTCTCCGCGAGTGCGATGGCGCTCTTGTTGTCCAGGAAGCCCGCGCGATCCCTCTGCTCCCGGCCCAGCGCGATGTTTTCCCACACCGTCATCTCCGGCACGAGGCTCAGGTTCTGGTGGACCATGGCCAGGTGCGACCGTTCGGCGTCGAGGCTCGAGCGGAAGTTCACGGGGGACCCGTTGAGGAGCAGGTTCCCGCCGTCGCGGGCGAGCAGCCCGCTCACCACCCGCGCGAACGTCGTCTTGCCCGACCCGTTGGCGCCCACGAGGCCGCAGACCTCGCCCTTGTTGAGGACGAAGTTCGCATCGCTGAGCGCCTTGACGCCGCCGAAAGATTTGCGAATGTGTTGTGCTTCTAGTACCGTCATTGTGTCCGACTTTCCGCCGCCCGACAGAACGGGCGGCACGCTTTCTTTTTATCCCTCGAAGCCGTCCAGCCACAGCTCGACGAGCTTGCCGACCTCTTCGCTGGTTTTCGGCTGGTAGTAATCCTCGTCCACCACCACGCCCTCCCCGCCGTCGACCGTCACCTTGTAGCGGTCGGAGAGCTTCCTGATCGTGACCGTCAGCACGCGTCCTTCGTCCATCGTGTCACCTCCCGCTCTGGGGCTTGAGATAGTTGAAGCAGCCCGACCCGACCAGGGGGTGCTCTGCGGGCACGCGCATCCTCGTCACCGGAGGCTTCCTCGTGCGGATGGCGAAAGAGTCGCCGTCTTTTGAAAGAATCACGTTGAACAGACAGTTCGCGTTGTCCGGCTTCGGGTGGTCCAGGCGCCAGAACTGGCCACGCGTTTCCCTGCGCTGCAGGGAGCATACGGCGATCATCTCTCCCACGGCCGCCATGAGGTGGGCTTCCACGGCGTGCGCGACCTGTTTGGGGTCGGCCGGGTCTGCCGTCATTGCCGTCGCCTTGAGGGCGGACAGCCTCTTCACCGCTTCCGTGAGGCTCGCCTCGGTCTTCGCCATGCCGGCGTGCGTCCACATGACGGACTTCACCTGTTTCTGATGGTCGGCGGGGAGGATCTGGCCGGTGGTGAGCGCGCGTATCCGCGCGGTCTCTGCGGCCACCTGATCGTCGATCCCGGTGTACCTCTTGACCGAGGCGACGCGCCCGCCCGCCTCGCGTCCCGCGATGGTGCCGAACACGAGGGCGTCGGCGAGAGCCGTGCCGCCCAGGCGCGCTGCACCGAGCATGCCGTCGGCAACCTCACCGGCGGCGTAGAGGTTCTTCACCGTGCTCTCAGCCTTTGCGTCCGTGTGGATCCCGCCGAGATTGTAGTGCGCCCGGCCCGATGCCATGAGCGATTCTGTCGGTTTTCCGGTCTTGATCATCTCCAGGACCTCGGGGGTGATCTTCAGCGGATTGAAGGCCATGAGCTCCATGTTGATGAGCTCAGCGCCGGCCTCGAAGGCGAAGAAGAAACCGTCCCCGGTGAGGTCCACGNNGGTCCACGGGGTTGTCCGACCTCTCGTAGATCCGTGCGCTGCCGCCGGTGGCAATCACGACGGCCTTTGCGGAAATGGGGATGAGCGCACCGGTCTCATTGTCGAGGACCGTGGCTCCTGCTACTGCTCCGTCTCCGACGAGCAGGCGGGTTGCGCGATGGTTGTCCATGATCCGCACGCCGAGCTTTTCCGCGGCCTCCCGCAGGGGCATGGTGAGGTTGAAGCTCAGCGGCCGGCCCGGCCCGGGGGTGACGTTGTAGATGCCGGGAAGGTTTTCCTGGGGACCTTCAGGATAGTTCTCCAGGTGATAGTGGCTGCCGTCCGCAATCGTCATGGGCACGCCGTACTGTGAGAGGCCCGGAACGATGATCGCCGCCTCGCGGACAAAGACGTCGACGAGCTCCTGGTCATTGAGGTATCCGCCCACCTCGACCATCTGGCGGAACATCTCCGCCTCGCTCTGCGGAGTGACGCGGGTGATGTTGGTGACCGCGTACGGGGTGCACCCGCTCTTTCCTGACTCCTTCTTGCAGAGGAGGATGACGTCGGCGCCCTTTTTTCTGGCCTCGACGGCGGCGCAGAGGCCGGCCCCTCCCCCTCCGATGACGAGAACATCGGTTTCGATCCTCTTGTTGTCCATCTGATGTGTGCCTTTCTTAGGGAAGAGAGCGGCGGCGTGCGCCGCCGCTCCCCTGTGTGCCGAACTAGTACGCCCTACTGGAAGAGTGCGTCAATCTGGTCTTCAGAGTACCAGGTGTTGACGTAGAAGGAGTCCAGGGTGTCCTTGTACTTCGCGAAGACCTGATCGATGTTGTTGTTGTCGACGAACAGGGCCGGCTTCGTCCAGATCTCGTTCGGCTTGACGAACGAGCTGTCCTTCAGCTTCTTGCCCTGGAGGAGGCGCACGCCGATCCCGAGGCTCGTGCAGAGGGCGCCCGGCGAGTTCTCAACGCCGAAGGAGTTGAACCCGGAAGCGGTCTTCCTCTTCTCCCATTCCTTGATGAAGGCGACCTGGGTTTCGCCGGTGACCGGCGGAATCTTGCGGCCGGCAGCGTCGAAGGCCCTGAGGATCCCGAGGGACATGCCGTCCTGGGTCAGGACGCCGTCGATGTTGGGGAAGGAGCCCAGAAGGTCGGTCATCTTCTGCTGCGCGGCGGCCTGGTCCCAGTTGCCGTTCGCCGTTGCGAGGACCTTGATCCCGGGGTACTTCTTCAGCGTTTCCACCGCGGCCTGGTCACGTTCGATGTTGCCCGGCTGGTCGGCGATGCCGCTGATGTACACGATGTTGCCCTGGCCGTTGAGCTGCTTGGCGAGCCAGTCGACGATGGGGCCCATCCACCACGCCTGGTGCATGTGCACGTTGAGGCAGGGGGGGTTATCCACGCCCTGATCGTAGATGATGCAGGTGATGCCCGCGGCCTGTGCTTCCTTGATCACCGGAACGAGCGCCGTCGCGGAGTTCGGGTTGATGAGGATCAGGTTCACCTTGCTCTGGATGAGGTTGCGGATCTGCGCGATCTGGGTGTTCACGTCCTCACCGGCGTTCTGCACGATCAGCTTGCTGACCCAGCCCTTGGCGACGTACGCCTCGACCTGGTTATGCAGGCTTTCGATCATCTGGACGCGCCAGCTGTGGGTGAAGGGCCCGTTGCTCAGGCCGACCACGATTCCCTTTGATCCTGACGCGGATTCGCTGGTGCCGTTCGCGAACGCGCCCAGGGCGACTGCCAGGCAGAACAGGACCACGAGTCCGGTTCTGAACCAGCTCTTCGTTCTTGCCATGTCTCTTCCTCCTCCTGAAAATTAAAATGGTCAACGACCATTAAAAGGACACAGAAAGCGCGGTCCTCGCCTGATCTCCGGTGGCGGGTCCCGCGTGGTAGAAAAAGAACGAAATCTGGAATTAATCTCTCGAACGAGGACGCATCTTAAACCCAGTCCACCGGCTTGTCAAATTTTTTCTCTGCATTATGGTTCAAATCTTCACAGATAATTGAGTGGTTGCGAACAAGGCTGAAGTATGGTAGGACTAATATACCGAATTGATTTAATCCGACCAATAATTGAAGCAAAACGAACTGACAGGAGGGATCCCATGTATTCTTTGGCTGATCTTCGGTATCAATCCCGACACAGGACGCCGGAGGAGCTCCTCGCGCACATGAAGAGCTTCTCCCTGGATATGAAGCTCACGGTGGGCATCTGGTACTTCGCTCCCGGCGGCAACAGGTTCCACGACCGCTACGTGCCGGATATGAGCATTGCGGATCGCATCGAGCTGGCAGCGGAAATGGCACGCTACGGCGTGAAGGGCATCGAGGCGCATTACCCTTCCGAGGTGAACGAGGAAAACCTCCACCTGTACAAGAAGCTGGAGAAAGAGGCGGGAATACGCCTCGTCGGGCTCGGACCCAACAGCTTCTCGCGCCCCGAGTTCGAGTTTGGAACCCTCTCCAATCCTGACAAGAAGAAAAGGGACCAGGCGCAGAAGACGGTGATCGGCGCGCTGAAGATGGTGAAGGAGGCGGGGGCGGCGCACATGGGCCTGTGGCCCGGGAACGACGGGTTCCTCTATCCCCTGGGGACCGTCTTTTACGACATGTGGGACTGGTACGAGGGGGCCCTCGCCGAGTGCCTGGACGAGGTGCCGGGGGTCCGCATAGGGCTTGAGACCAAGCCCTACGAGCCTGTCCCCAACAACATCTACCGCACCACGGGGGATGGCCTCGTCATGGCCTCCGACATCGAGAAGCGTCTGAAGAACCCCATCAACCGCAAGCTCCTCGACGAAGGCCATTGCATCGTCGGGTTCCAGCCCGAGGTCGGCCACATCCTCATGGGATACGAGATCCTGCCCTACGCGTACACGCGGATCTCCCGGCAGGCCCGACTGTCCCACATCCACCTGAACGGCCAGCCCCTGGGCAATTACGACCAGGACCTCAACGTGGGGGTCGTCTCCTGGCAGGAGACCGAGGCGCTCCTCTATTCCCTGAAGGCCATCGGCTACAAGGAGTACTTCGGGCTGGACATCAATCCCGAGCACATGCCGGTCATGGAGGCCATCAAGGTGAACGCGCGCGTGCTCGAGGTCATGAACGCGCGCATCGACACCCTTCCCCACGACAAGCTGCTGGAATGCTTCCACAACCCCGAGAAGAACAGGGGCGGCATCGAAATGATCCTCGCGGAGAGCTACGCCAAAAGGTAAGGCTGGGTACTGCACTCCGGCGCGCCTCCTGCGTATACTTGCGGGAGGCGCACGCCGGAGGGTTCCATGAAGCGCATCGTGGCCATCATCAAGGATGACAGGCTCGCCCGGGTTCTCCAGGAGCTGGACCGCAACGAGATCTACCTCAAGACGATCTCCCGGGTCTACGGTCCCGATGCGCCCAGGGACGCGCCGGTAGACGCGTGGTCGGGGGAGGAGAGCCTCGCACCCTGGTTCCGCCTGGAAATCGCCGTCAACGACAACTACGTGAGGCCCACCATCGACGCCATCCTCAACGGCGCCCGCACGGGATCCGGCGGTGCCGGCAAGATCTTCATCCAGCCACTGGAGCAATGCATCCGCATCCGCAACGGAGACACGGGAACCATCGCGATCGGATAGCTCAGGGGTCGTCCCTGCACGCTGCCTCGGTCCCCGCGCGCGGCAATTCTCAGTTTGCGTCTCACAAATGAGCACTTCTCATTTTGCCCCACAATAAGGGCTCCATTTGTCAGTACTGCCGTTATGTCGTGAGCTCCAAAGGTACAAAATGAGAAGTGCTGCCCCGCGCGCGTTGATACGGGCGCGACGCGCGTGCTACTGTGATGCAGGTCCGTTCCACGGGCCCGTAGCGAGAGGCGTGTCGTGATCGATCTGGAAGAGGCCCTGGCCGTCGTGCGGGGCATCCCGCGCGGTTGTACGGAGGAGACGGTCGACCTCGCCCATGCGCTGGGTCGCGTCCTTGCGCGCGCGGTCCTCTCTCCGCTGGACTCCCCCTCCTTCGACAAGGCGACGATGGACGGATTCGCCGTCGGTCCCGACGATGATTCGCCCGTGTACCGCATCGTGGAAACGGTGGCCGCCGGATCGCTTCCCTCCCGCGGCATCCATCGGGGGGAATGCGCGCGGATCATGACCGGGGCAGCCCTCCCGGCGGGCGCGGCCCGCGTCATTCGCAAGGAGTACGTCGAAGAGCGGGACGGGACCGTCCGCAGCGTGAGGCCGGAGACGGTCCCCAACGTGGTGCTGCGCGGCGCAGGCCTCCGCGCGGGCCAGGAGCTCCTGGCGCCGCGGGTCCTCCGCGCCCATGACGTCGGGATCCTCGCCGCATCCGGAATCGCGCGCGTCGAGGTCGCCTCCCTGCCGACGGTGGGGATCGTCTCGACGGGATCGGAGATCCGCGCGGCCGGCGCCGTCCTCCAGCCGGGGCAGATCTACGACAGCAACGGGCCGCAGCTTGCCGCGCAGTGCGCCGCCCTGCGGCTGCCGACCCAGTCCTTCGGGATCGTGCGGGACGAGGCGGAAGCGCTTCGCTCGAGCGTTACCGCGGGGCTGGATGCCTGCGGATGCGTGCTCATCTCCGGCGGGGTGTCCGTCGGGGACTTCGACCTGGTGCCTCGCTGCCTTTCGGAGTTGGGCGCGACGACCCTGTTCCACGGCGTGGCGGTCAAACCGGGGAAGCCGACGCTGTTCGCCCGGCGCGGGGACAGGATCATCTTCGGCATGCCGGGGAACCCGGTGTCGGCGTTCGTGATCTTCGAGCTGTTCGTGAAACCGGCGGTGTTCCGCTTAATGGGGCTCGATTGGAAACCGCTCGAGTTCAACGCAACGTTGGCACGCCCGATCCGACGCCGGGACACCGAGCGCGTGGAGTTCTTCCCCGTCAGCATGAAGGCGGGCAGGGCGGTGCCGATCGCGCTACAGGGGTCGTGGAATTTGAACGCTCTGGGGGATGCCGACGGCCTGGTGAGGATCGAGCGCGGCGTTGCGGAGCTCCCGGAGGGAACGGAGACGTATGTTCGACCTGTTTGGTCGTGAGATCACCTCTCTTCGCATCTCGGTCACCGCTGACTGCAACCTGCGCTGCGGCTACTGCGTGCCCGTCGGCGGGGAGCCCGCGCGCGGCAGGGCGGCTGCGCTCAGCGGCGAGCGGATCGTCCTTGCGGCCCGGGCCGCAGTGGCACTCGGGGTGCGCAAGATCCGCCTCACCGGAGGCGAGCCCCTCGTGCGGAAGGACATCGTCGAGCTCGTTGCCGAGCTTTCAACCATCGACGGGCTCGAGTGCCTTGCCATGACGACGAACGGGACGCTCCTTTCACCGCGCGCGCGCGCCCTTGCCGAAGCGGGTCTGCAGAGCGTGAACGTGTCCCTGGACACGTTGGAGCCTGACCGCTACCGGCGGATCACGCGCGGCGGGAGGATCGACGATGCGCTGAGCGGGATCCGCGCCGCGCTCGACGAGTCCCTCCCCGTGAAGATCAACATGGTGGTCCTTCCCGAGACGACGCAGGAAGACATCGAGTGTATGCGTCGGTTCTGCGCCGGCAGCGGCGCCAGGGTCCAGCTCATCAACCTCTTCGATCTGTCCCAGGAGAAATGCGACGCGGCCGGATTCGACAGACCCCCGCTGTGCGCGCAGTGCAACCGCATCCGTCTCACCGCGGACGGGCGGCTCAAGCCCTGTCTGCACTCCAACACCGAGGTTGCCCTCGATTTCACCCGGCTTTCGGACTGCATGCGCAGCGCGATCCTCGCCAAGCCACGGCAGGGCGGGGTCTGCACGAACCGCTCCATGGTGGAGATCGGAGGCTGACGGTGGGGCTGAGCCATCTCGACGAGCAGGGCAAGGCAGTCATGGTCGACGTCTCCTCCAAGCCGCGGGTGAGGCGCACGGCACGCGCCGCGGGACGCATCCTCATGCAGCCTGAGGCGCTGCGACTCATTCGGGAGAACCTCCTCAAGAAGGGCGACGCGCTGGGGGTGGCCCGGGTTGCGGGCATCGCGGCGGCCAAGCGCACCGCGGAGCTCATCCCCCTGTGCCACAACATCAGGATCGACCAGGTGACGGTGGACTTCGAGCTCCGCGACGATTCGATCGAGATCGAGGCGCGCACGGTCTGCACGGAGAGCACCGGCATCGAAATGGAGGCGCTCACCGCAGTTGCCGTCGCCGCGCTCACGCTGTACGACATGTGCAAGGCCGTCGATAAGGGGATGCGGATCACCGACGTCCGCCTGATCGAAAAGACCAAGGGAGAGCCGGGATGATCCGCGATTTCGCACTCGTTTCCATCAACCTCTCGCAGGGCAAGGGCACGAAGAAAACGCCCGTGGGCCGGGCAGTGCTGAAGCAGGGCCATGGCATCGTGGGCGACGCTCACGCCGGCGACTGGCACCGGCAGGTATCGCTCCTGGCGGAAGAGGACATTGCCGGGGTGCAGGGCAGGCAGATCGGGCACGGGGAGTTCGCGGAGAACCTCACCACGCGCGGGATCGCACTGGAGGCGCTCCCGGTTGGAACGCGACTCCACGTCGGCCCCGCGGTTCTGGAGATCACGCAGATCGGAAAGGAATGCCATGGCGGAGAGTGCGCGATCCGCCGTGAGCTCGGCGACTGCATCATGCCGCGCAGGGGTGTGTTCGCCCGCGTTCTCCAGGGCGGGGAGATCGACGTTGAGAGTCGCTGTCATTTCGATCTCTGACAGGGCCTCCCGCGGGGAGTATCCCGACCACTCCGGTCCCGCGGTGGAAGCGGGCGTCCTGGCTCTCTATCCCGACGCATCGATCTCGCGTGCGCTGGTCCCGGATGAGGCGGCGGCGATCCGCGGAGCACTCGTTGCTCACGATGGCGTCGACTTCATCCTCACCACCGGCGGCACCGGGCTCTCTCCCCGCGACATCACACCCGAGGTCACGATGGCGTTCTGCGACCGGCCGATCCCCGGCATTGCCGAGACGCTGCGGGCGCTGTCCTACCGGGAGACGCCCACCGCGATGCTGTCCCGCGCGTATGCCGGCGTGCACGGGACGTCGATCGTGGTCAACCTCCCCGGCTCCGTGAAAGCGGTGAAGTTCTGCATGTCGGTGCTCGGGCCGGTCATGGCGCACGCGGTGGCCATGCTCCACGCCGAAGGGCACGAGAAAGGGGGCTCTCCGTGAGCACACTCATCATACGCGAGCTGGCCGCCGGACAGGGGCCCGTTGCCCTGGTCACCGTGGTCAGCACGGAAGGCTCGGCGCCACGCCATGCGGGCTCGAAGATGATCGTGCGCCCCGACCGCAGCATCAGCGGCACGGTGGGTGGCGGCCGTCCCGAAGCCGCGGCGATCGAGGCCGCCATCGCCTGCATCGCCGCGGGGCGCCACGAGCTCATCTCCGTGGAGATGCAGGGAACGGAAGCGGAGGGCAACGACCTCCTCTGCGGCGGACGGGTCCTCCTCCTCGTCGAGTGCATCGCGGAGCGCGAGGTGTATCGCGCGGCATCGCGTCTGCTCGGGACCGGGGAGAGGTCGCTGCTCGCCAAGCGGTTCGCGGGCAGTGCGGCGGGTGCGGAGGCCGGCGGTGTGACCTCCACGTCCGTCGTCGTGTCTACGGCGCTTCTCGACGCCGCCGGCTCCCGTGTTGCAGGGGACGCCGTTCCCGTCGACGCGGAAACCGCGGCTCACTCGGCGCAGAGCGGCAGGCCCCGCTACGCTGAGGAACAGTCGCTCTTCTACGATCCGCTCGTTCCCGACGAGAAGCTCCTCATCTTCGGGGCGGGTCACGTGGGCAAGGCCATCGCCGCGGCGGCGGTCGGCCTCGGGTTCGCCGTCACCGTGGCGGATGACAGGCCCGAGTACCTCGATCCGCGGCGTTTCCCCGCGGGTGTGGCCACTGCGAGCGGGAGCTTCACGGAGATCGCGAAAGCCTACCCGTGGGACAGCGCGACCTACGCGGTGATCGTCACCCGCGGACACCTCTTCGACCTGGAATGCGTCCGCGCCGTCCTCGGCCGGACGTGGCGCTACGCCGGGTTCATGGGGAGCAGCCGCAAGGTGGAGCTTCTCCTCGACCAGGTCCGCAGGGACGGGGCCGACCCCGCCACGGTGGACCGGCTGCACGCCCCCATCGGCATCGACATCGAGGCGGAGACGCCCGAGGAGATCGCCGTCTCGATACTCGCGGAGATCGTCGCCGTGCGCCGGGGAGACGGGTCCCGGCACCCCTCCTCGCTATCGAAAGGAAGGCATTGAGCGATTATAGCGCCTTCCTCCAGCGCTGCTTCCTCCCCGGCGCCGTGTACGCGTTCGTCGGTGCAGGGGGGAAAACCACGGCGATTCTGAAAGTCGCGGAGCTCTGCGCCGGCCAGGGTATGCGCGTGCGCATCACCACGACGACCCGTTTTGGCAGGGAGGAGGTTTCCCGCTATCCGCTCGCCTTCGCCTCGGATGCCGGCGGATTCCTCGAAGCGGTGGACGCCGCCGAACGGGTGTGCGTGATCGCCTCCGCTCCGGACGGCTCTGCTTCCAAGCTCCTCGGCGTCCACCCCCTGTTCATCGATGCCGTGCGGCCCCGGTCGGACCTCCTCATCCTCGTCGAGGCCGACGGGGCCCGGCACAGGCCGCTGAAGGTCCCCACGGCCCGCGATCCCGTGATCCCCCGCATCTCCGCGGCGGTCTTCGGCCTCATGGGCGCCTCGGGTTTCGGAGAGGCCATCGCGGAAGAGCATTGCTACAACCACGAGGCCGCGTTGCGGCTCCTGGGCAGGACGGGCGGCAGCTTCGACGCGCCGGGCCTGGCCGTGCTCGCCGTGCACCCTGAAGGGCTGCGGAAGGGGGTGCTCCCCGGCATGGCATTTCACGTCATCATCAACCAGGCGGATCTTTCGGAGAAACGCACGATCGCGCACGAGGCGGTGAGCGCCATCAGGGCCGCGGGGGCGGGGGCAACGCTGCTCTCCTGCCAGGAGGAGCGAATCTACGAGTCCCTCTGACCGCGGCCCCGGGACCAGTCCGCGCCCCATCGCCCTGGTGAAAGGCGCAGGCGACCTCGCCACAGGGGTCGCGCTCGCGCTCCATCGGGCCGGCATGTCCGTTCTCATGACCGAGCTTGCCGAGCCGACGGCCGTGCGGCTGGCGGTGAGCTTCGCCTCCGCCGTCTACGACGGGGTGTCTGTCGTGGACGGCGTCAGGGCGGAGCGCGCAACGGCGGGGACGTGGACAGCCGTGGCCGGACGGGGAAACGTCGCGGTGCTCGTCGACCCCGACGCACGGATCCTGACGGCGATCCGCCCGACGGTCATCGTGGATGCGATAATGGCCAAGCGCAATCTCGGCACGAGGCGGCAGGAGGGCGTGGTCGTCGTGGCACTGGGCCCCGGCTTCACCGCCGGGGGCGACGTTGACGCCGTGGTGGAGACTCTCCGGGGGCCGGACATGGGCCGCGTGATGCGGCAGGGCTCGGCACGCCCCGACACCGGCATGCCCGGGGAGATCGGCGGCAGGGCGGGGGACAGGGTCCTCAGGGCGCCTGCAGCGGGCAGGATGGCGCCCGCGCGGCGGATAGGCGACGTGGTGAAGCGCGGGGAGCCGCTCTTCAGCGTCGCAGGGATCACCGTCGTCGCTCCGTTCGACGGATGCCTGCGCGGCCTCATCCACGGGGGGGCCCTTGTGGCGGAAGGGCTGAAGGTCGGGGACCTCGACCCGCGGGCGGACCCGACTTTCGCCACGACGGTCTCGGACAAGGCGCGCGCCATGGGTGTCGCGGTGATGGCCGCCGTCACGTCCGTGCGGCGTGAGCGTGGCTGAGGCCTTTCGAATTCGCCCGACAGTCCATGTCGCGTTACCGCTCCAATACGGGGTGCAGCGAATAGGTCAGGGGTTTCATCTCCCAGGCATCGAAGCTGCTGAGGCTAACGGCGTCGTTCCAGCTCATCTCCAGTGAGTCCATTTCATGAAGGCATTCGACCATGTGGCTTACGCAGATCCGGCCGCCGTCGATGAAAACCTCGAGGACCGAGCGATCGATGAAGATGCGTATGTCGACCGCGCGAGCCGAATCCTCCGTCAGATTTTCGCAGCGCACAAGGGTGTCACGCACGTGGAAGAGCGAAGATTCGAGGCTGAGGAGCGGGGCCCGGATGCCTTTCGCGAGAGCGTGCAGATCGAGACTCGAGGTGCTGGTCAGGTTCACGCGAAGAAGGATCTCGCAGTTGCGGAGCGCCGGGGATTGGAAGCGCAAGCCGTTGGGGACCATTGTGCAGTCGTCTGTCTCAATGTGAACGCCGCGCAGGCGTTCCATCACGGGAGCGGGACCTTGCAGCAGGTCGCCCTTGTCGCCGAGACGGAGGAGGCGTGGAAGCGCCAGACATCCGTTCCACCCCAACCCCTTGGGAAAGGCACGTAGCCATGCCAGAAGGTACACGTCATTCGCCGGGCCGAAGATCGTGTTGGACGCGTAGTATTCCGAGGAATGGTCGACAGTGCCTTGTCTCATCGGCGTATAGAGGAGGTTCTCCTCGTCGAAGGAGCCCGCGAAGTACGTTACGGGCTCGAAAGGGGATCCGATGAGGATCCACGCGCCCTGCATCTGGAAGAAGTTCGGACATTCGAAGAGCTGGGTGCCGCGGGGAAAACCCTTGAGAATCCCACGATAGTCCCATTGCGACAGATCCCCCGCTTCGTTCGTGTAGAGAAGCACCACGGGAGTATCGTCGTCGCGCACAGCGGAGAGCACCATGTAGTAGGTCGGGCCCTTCCGGTAGATGTAGGGATCGCGCCAGTCGTTCTTGATCTTTGGCGTCCCCCGAGAATCCACGGTCAGGATCGGCGATTCGGCCCGCGACCAGCCGATCATTTCCGCATCTCCGTACGCCGCGCGCTGCTGGTGCGGATTATTGTCGACATCGAATGGGACACTCGTATAGAAGATGACCGCACGGCCGTTTCTGTCGATCGTGGCGCAGCCAGAGAAGCAGTGCTCCTCGCCGATCGAGGCGTCCGGGTACAGGGCAATCGGCATGTATTCCCAGTGAAGAAGGTCCTTCGATCGTGCGTGGCCCCAATGCAGGTGGTCCCACGAATCGCCAAAGGGGTTGAATTGATAGAAGACGTGGTAGTACCCCTGGAAGTAGATGGTGCCGTTGGGATCGTTCATCCATTGTGCGGGAGAATGAAAGTGGTATATCGGCCGTCGGGGATCCGCCAAAGCCCTCGACTCCGCGGCGCGGATCCGCTCGTTCATTTTTTCATCGTGCAAAGAAAAGCTCATAGTGGATGAATCCTCTCCTTATGAAGAAGCGGAAATGATCTCGATGTTCATCTCCGCCAGGACCGCGAGCTCGCTCTCGGCGAAGAGGCGATCGGTGAAGATCTTATGCACGACGTTCAGTGGGGCCACGATTCCGCCCGCCTGTTTGTCGAAGGTCGCCGATCCCGCCAGCATGATGACCTGTCGTGTGGTGCGGATCATGGCGTTCAGGCTCGGTATCTGGGCCAGGTTCTCGTGCGTGAAACCCTCCCGAAGGCTGATGCCGGATGGCTCGAGAAACAGAAGGTCTGCGCGGAGGTTCTGGAGCATTGTCTCCACGATGGCGCCGTTCAGGCTGTTGCCGAGGGGGTCGAAAATCCCGCCCGTGGAGATCAGGTGGAGATTCCCATTGCTCTTCAGCGCATCGAAAATGGCGAGCGAGTTGGTCACGACGCTGATGTGCGATTTTTTCTCCAACGACCGTGCGAGCAACAATGTCAGACGGGATCCCGGCAGGATGATCACCTGGCCCGTGTGGATGTTCTTCAACGCCTGTTCGACGATGGTGAGGTCCGTTTCGGTCGCAATTGATATCGGGGCTTCGAGTGCCGGGGGTTCCGATTTCAGCTCGACGACCGATGCCTTTCCGTATTCGCGCGTGATGACGTTCTGGAGCTCCAGCTGACGGAGATCCCGCCGCACGGTCGCCCCGTTGAGCCCGAAACGATCACAGATCTCCTGCACGGAGGCCGAATGCCTCGATTTGATGAACCGCAGGACCTCGTCAGCGCGTTTTGTTCTCGTCATGCTGTTTCGTACACCATTTCCTGGCTGAACGCCAACTGAAGAGTAGCATGAACCCGTGTGAATAGTCAACGAATAGATTTAAATGATGAACATTTAATGGAATTATTGGAAAAATGTTGACAAATGATTGTACAGTGTTGTACTGTCGGGCAACACTCGTAAAAGGAGAGAGACATGAGACACTCGAGAGTCCTGTTTCTGACCCTGATTCTTCCGCTCGTTCTCAGCGTTGTCGCGTGCGGCCCGGCAAAGTCAGCGAACACGGCGGTAACGCTGTGGTTCCATGGAGGAACGGCGGAGGAGACTGCGGCGATGAAAGCGCAGATCGCGCGCTTCAATGCGTCGCAGAAGAAGTTCAAGGTCGCGATGACCGAGATCCCGGGAGGCGCGGTCGCGGGCAGCGGGTACAATGACTCGGTGAACGCGGCAGCGGTTGCGGGGAAACTGCCGGACATCCTGGATCTGGACGGGCCGAACCTCTACAACTACGCGTGGGCGGGCTTCCTCAAGGATCTGACGAACGTCGCCAGTGCGGACCTCAAGGCGGACCTCCTTCCCTCGCTGATCGAGCAGGGCATGTACAAGGGCAAGCTCTACGCCATCGGGCAGTACGACTCCGGTCTTGCCCTCGCCGGGCGGAAGTCGATGCTCCAGAAGGCCGGAGTCCGGATCCCCACTGGCGTCAAGGACGCGTGGACAATGGCCGAGTTCAAGGGTGCCCTGGCCAAGCTGAAGGCGAGCCACCAGGCCGAGTACGCCATCGATCTGAAGATGAACTACGGCGCCGGGGAGTGGCTGACCTATGCTTTCTCCCCGATCGTCTGGGGTTTCGGCGGGGACCTGATCAATCGCACGACCTGGGCCACCGCCGACGGAGTGCTGAACGGCCCCGAAGCCGTTGCGGCGATGAAGTTTTTTCAGAGCATGTTCACGCAGAAGCTGGCCAACCTGACTCCGGCAGACGACAATGATTTCGTCAATGGCAAGGCCGCCCTCGGTTTCTGCGGCCACTGGATGACGACGCCGTACTACAAGGCGTTCGGCGATGACTTCGTCCTTCTCCCGATGCCCAACTGGGGCAAGAAGGCGGTGACGGGAATGGGTTCCTGGGCATGGGCTATCTCGTCGCAGACGAAGAACCCCGATGGAGCATGGGCGTTCTTCCAGTTCATGCTGCAACCCGACGAGATTCTCGCCATCACCAATATCAACGGAGCGGTCCCTGGGAGGATCTCAGCTCTCGACAAGACCGACCTGTACAAGGAGGGGGGAAGGCTCGCCGTGTTTGCCGAGCAGCTGAAGTCCGGAGTCGCAGTTGCGCGTCCGGCGACTCCCGCATACCCTGCAGTCACCTCCGCGTTCTATACGGCGGCGGACAGTATCGCCAAGGGTGGCGACGTAAAAGCGGAGCTGGACAAGGCGGTGGATAAGATCGACAAAGACATCAAGAGCAACAACGGCTATCCCGAGAAGTAAGCGGGTATCGAATCGTTCCCGAGGGTGAGGTCCCGTCAGGGGCCTCACCGCTTCCGCGGTCGTCGACGAGGTCATGGTGAAGAAGACGTCACTCAAAAGGCACGAAAGATACTGGGCTCTCGCGATGGGCCTCCCGGGGATGACGGTTCTCATCGTTTTCGTCGCCGTTCCGCTGATCCTCGGCCTGGGGTGGAGCTTCACGAACAAGCGCCTCATATCGCCGTTGCCCACCCGCTGGATCGGGGGCGCGAACTATGCGAGCTTGCTCAGCCTGCGAACGATCCATCTCGAACCGATGCGCAACGCGCAGGGCGCCGTTCTCGTCGACGAGAACGGCGCTCCGCAATACGCGGCAGTGCGCGAGATCACGAAGAGCGATCCTTCCCTGCAGGACTTCAGCGAGTGGTTTCGAGTGAAGCGGGGGCGGGGGTACGTGGTGTGGCTGGCGAAGGACCCCTCCTTCATGAATGCCCTGGTCAACACGATCCGTTTCGTCCTGGTGATCGTTCCCTGTCAGGGAGGGCTCGCGCTGCTCCTTGCCCTGCTGGTCAATCAGCGCATCCGGGGCAAGAACGCCTTCCGCACGATCTTCTTCGCGCCGGTCGTCACCTCGATGGCAGTGGTCGCCGTCGTTTGGATCTTTCTCCTGAACCCTGAACAGGGAATCGTCAATTCCTTCCTCTCCTGGATGACGGGCGGGGGACTCCAGAAAATCCCGTGGCTGCCTGACCGGAGGTACGCCCCTGTCGCCATCTACATCGTCTCCATCTGGCAGTCCGCCGGCTTTCAGATGCTCATTTTCCTGGCGGGACTTCAATCCATTCCGGAGCAGTTGTACGAATCCGTACGCATCGACGGGGCGGGCCCGTGGCAAAGCTTCGCTTCCATCACCTTCCCGCTCTTGCGCAACACGACGATCTTCGTCGTGATCAGCACGACGATCCTCGCCTTCAGGGTCTTCACGCAGATCGACATCATGACAAAGGGCGGGCCACAGGAGAGCACGTCGTCCCTGATCTACTACGTCGTTCAGCAGGGCTTTCGTCAGCAGCACATAGGATACGCTTCGGCGGTGACCGTGGTGTTCTTCCTCTTCGTTCTCCTCGTCTCGGGCATTCAGAAGGGGCTTCTGAAATCATCGAGCGAGGTCGAGTAGATGACGGTGTCCACTCTTCGGAGAAGCGGCGCCGTCGCGCTTTCATATGTCGTGCTCGCCGTGTTCTCCGCCTTCTTCCTCTTTCCCCTGGTGTTCATGATCGTCTCGTCGTTCAAGCCCGAGAAGGTCATCTTCGACGACCTTGCAACGATCTGGAGGGCGTTCGTCCCAACGCACGTCACCCTCGAGAATTACCGCTACGTCTTCAATCGGGTGCCCTTCTGGCGCTTCATGATGAACTCGGTCCTCATCACGGTGCTCACCGTGGGAATCGGGTTGATCTTCAACAGCATGCTCGCCTACGCGCTGGCCCGGCTCACCTGGCCAGGGAAGAGAATCGTTCTGATGGCCGTGATCGCGCTGGCGATCGTGCCCCTGGAGACCGTCGCCATCCCGATGCTCGTCATGGTGAATGGTTTCTGGTGGCCCGATGGGACCCGTGGATGGCTCGACACCTACAGGGTCCAGATCATCCCGTTCATCACTGACGCCATGTCGACCTTCATGTTCTACCAGTTCTTCCTCGACCTGCCGAAGCCCATCGACGAAGCCGCGTACATGGAAGGCTGCAACCCCTTCCAGATCTACTCGAAAATCGTGGTTCCGCTCTCCCGACCTGTTTTCGCTACCGTCACGATCCTCAACTCTCTCGCGATCTGGAACTCTTACCTCTGGCCGCTCATGGTCACCAGATCCGAAGCGGTCAGGCCTCTGCCCATCGGGATCACCGCTCTGTACGTTCTCAACATGCGCTGGGGGTATATCCTCGCCTTCGCCTCGCTCATCACCATTCCGATCCTCATCGTGTTCCTCGTCTTCCAGAAGTTCTTCGTTGCGAGCATCACTTCAGCCGGGGTGAAAGGGTAGGGCGTCATGCTATGCTTCCAGGATCCGGTTGCGAGCGGAGGCGGGCGATGTCGGTCCTGATCGAAGTGTGCTGCGGGTCGGTCGACGATGCGCTGGAGGCGCAGGCGGGCGACGCGCGCGGATCGGACGTGATCCCCCTCAGCTCACCGTGACGACGTCCTGCGACGCGAGGAACCTCTCCGTGATCTCCAGAATGTTGGACACGCGTCCCGCACGCAGCCCTTCCTTGAGGTGGTAGTAATCCAGGCAGGTCCCGCACACGAGGATCTCCGTCCCCTTGGCCTGGATAGCCTTGAGGAGCTCGATGGTTTCTTCCCGCTCCGCGGCAAGGCGCACGCCTGAGTTCATGAGCACGAGAGTCTTCGGCGGCTGCGGAAGCTCGCTCAGTGTATAGAGCATGCCCTTGATCAGGAGCTTGCCCAGCGATTCATCCCCCCGGCCGATCTGGTCTGCTGAGAAGAACAGAGTCTTCCCGTTGAGCCGCGCGCCGTCCGTCTCCGACTCTTCTTCGCACCCTGGCGCAGGCTCGCCCCCGGATGCCTTTGCGATCATTGCAGGGGTGACGGACGCCGTGATTGTATGGACCTTTCCCGCGCTTGCCACGTGCGGCTGGGCGGCACCGGCGAACGTGAGGAACTTGACCACGTTCTCCCGTGCAGGCTCGTTGTCGACGATCACCTCGATTTCATCGAGCCCCCCCGCCGCCAGGGTCTTTCGGCACATGATCACCGGCTGGGGGCAGACAGAACCCTTCGCATCGACCGATTTCTTCATATCGTTTTTGTCCCTCCTTCAGGACGATCTGATACAGAACCCTCTGCGTTTTGAGCTCGTACCACCACACGGGAAGGTTCGGCCCTCCCGCATCCTCCGAGGTGAGGATCGAAAACCCGCAGCCGAGCGTTATGGCAACCGGCGTGGGGATAAGATCCACAGGCACTCGAAACCTCTGTAACGCTCCTTCGGCTTCCAAGGTCTGATGGATGCTGGAGAAAACGACGAGGAGATCAGCCAAGCTCGATGTTCCCCGCGCCGGGTATCGTCGAGCCGATGCCCGCAGCGGGCACCCCGGCGGCGCGCATCTCCGCGAGCACCGCTTCCGCTTCCCCGGCGGGGACAGCGGCGAGCAGGCCCCCCGAGGTCTGGGGATCGAAGAGGATGTTCACCATGTCCTCACCGACGCTCTCGGGATTGGCGACGAAGCGCAGACGGAACCCCTTGTTCCTGTAGGTACCCTCCGGCACGAGCCCCATTGCCGTGTAGTCCTTCACCGAGGGCAACAGAGGAACGGAATCAACGGTGATCCGGATGTTCATTCCCGAGTCCGCGGCCATCTCGCACGCGTGGCCCAGGAGCCCGAAGCCGGTGACGTCCGTGCACGCGTGCACCTCATGACGCTGGAGGATCTCCGATGCCTTCCTGTTCAACATTGCCATGGAGTCGGTGGCGGCGCGAAGCGCCTCCTCGGAGACGAGCCCTCCGCGCAGCGCCGTGGTGATGAGCCCCGTGCCGATGGGCTTCGTGAGCACGAGGACCTCCCCTCCCCGCAGGGAGTTGTTCAGCCACACTTTCCGCGGATGGACGATGCCGGTGACGGCATAGCCGAACTTCAGCTCCTTGTCGTCGATGCTGTGCCCGCCGACGAGCGGACAGTCGGCATCGGCGAGTGCTGACAGCCCCCCGTCCATCATCTTTCGCAGCACCTCGATGTCAAGAGCGCCCACGGGGAACCCGACGATCGTAACAGCGGTGCAGGGCCGTCCCCCCATAGCGTACACGTCGGAAAGCGCGTTCGCGGCGGCGATCCTCCCGTAGAGGAACGGATCGTCCACGATGGGCGGGAAGAAATCGACCGTATGCACGAGGGCCTGCTCGTCGTTGAGGCGCAGGACGCCGGCATCCTCGCTGCGGCGGAAATCGGCGATGAGGTCAGGGTACTCGCGCTGCGCGAGCCCGCAGAGCGCCTGGTCCAGCAGGCCCGGGCCGAGCTTCGCCCCGCAGCCGGAGAAACGCGAAAACGAGGTGAGCTTCATGAGCCTGCTCCGATCTCCGTGAATGCCCTGAGCGCCGCATCGATGTCGGAGGCGGCGGTGAACGGGCCGGGGGACACCCTGAGGGTGCCGCCGCCGTCGTAGGTGCCGAGGGTGCGGTGCGCGGCGGGCGCGCAGTGAAAGCCCCTGCGGCAGGCGATCCCCCGCATGTCCAGGGCGAGTGCGAGCTCGTCGAGGGGAATGGTATCGTGCGTAACGGAAAAGAGCGGAAGCCTCTGAACGGCGCTCCCGGGGCCGTGGATGCGGAATCCGGGGATCGAGGATATCCCCGCGCGCAGCTCCTCCGCCGCGCGTCGGCTTCGCGCCGCAAGAGAGTCCACTCCCTCCCGCGCCAGAAAGCTCACGGCAGCGGCGAGGCCCGCGATGCCGGGGAGGTTCAGCGTGCCGCTTTCATACCTGTCGGGGAGGAAGTCGGGCTGCTCCTCGGACTCGGATCTGCTCCCCGTGCCGCCGTAGACGAGCGGCGCGGGGGACGCGCGCGGGCCGAGGAAGAGCAGGCCGAGGCCCGCGGGGGCGAGCAGGCCCTTGTGCGGCGATGCGCAGAAGAAGTCGAAAGGGAATGCTCCGAGGTCGGCGGGGACTTCTCCCGCTGCCTGGGCCGCGTCGATGCACACGAGGGTGGACGGGGACAGGCGCGCCGCGCGCTCGGCCATTTCCTGGAAGGGGAAGAGTGCGCCCGATACGTTGCTCGCCGCGGTGAAGACCAGGAGGTCAGGGCGGCCCTTCAGCGCATCGTCGAACGAGGCACTGTCGGGCATGCCCCCGGCGTCGCACGCGAACGAGCGTACTGTGCAGTGCAGCTCCTTCTCCAGCGCGCGCAACGGACGCATGACGGCATTGTGCTCCATTGCTGACACTGCCACGGTGCTGCCGGGCCGCAGCGTTCCGCGCAGCACGAGGTTCAGGGAGGCCGTGGTCCCGGGTGTGAAGAGCAGGCGCGCTGTGTCGGTGAAATCGAAGAGAGCTGCCGCAGCGTTCCGCGCCTCGTGAACGAGCCTGTCGGCCGATACGGCGCCGGCATGCGTCCCCCGGCCCGGGCTCCCGTAGGGCTCCTGCAGGGATCGAGCGACAGCCTCGGGAACGCCGGGCGCCTTGGGCCAGCTCGTCGCGGCGTTATCGAGGTACACCATCGGGCCAGACATCACGTGGCGAATCATAGCAGGTCATTCCCCCTCTGTGTAGAATAGTGGGCACGGATGCACTACGATGCGTCCCGCAGGAGGAGCAACATGGGCATACTCGAGGGACGCACGGCGCTTGTCGCAGGCGGTGGCAGCGGCATCGGCCGCGCGGTGGCGAAGAGGTTCCACGATGAGGGGGCTTTCGTCGTCATCTGCGGACGCAGGGAATCGAAGCTGAAGGAGGCCTGCGGCCTCATCTCCCCGACGGGCGATCGGGTTCTCGGAGTGCCCGCTGACGTGACGAGCGCCGTGGACGTCGCGCGTCTGATGTCCGCGGTCATGGCCAAGCGGGGCGGGCTGGACGTCCTTGCCAACTGCATGGGGATCATGCGGTTCGGAAAGCTGGAGACGCTGGAGCCCGCCGCGCTGCGCAGCATGCTGGAGATCAACACAATCGCCCCGTGGACTCTGTCCGTCGCCGCACTTCCGCTGATGCGTGCGCGGGGGTCGGGATCGATCGTCAACATCTCATCGATATCCGGTATGCGGCCCTTCGAAGGAAGCGGCGCGTACTGCACGTCCAAGGCGGCGCTCATCATGATGTCGCAGGTCATGGCGCTCGAGGTGGCTTCTGAAGGGATCCGCATCAACATCATCTGCCCCGGCATGGTGGAGGATACAGAGCTCGGCGACGCCGTGTTCGCCCCCGACCAGGTGGCCGCTTCCTACCAGAAGTTCCGCTCGGTGCATCCCCTCGGCCGCAATGGCAAGCCGCAGGACGTCGCGGACGCCGCCCTGTTCTTCGCCTCAGCGCAGAGCTCCTGGATCACCGGCGCGGTCCTCCCCCTGGACGGGGGGAGGCACATGACGTCGAACAAACCTGGGTAAGGCCGGGCGCCCCGCCCAGGCGCGCGCAATTTGGGCGTCCTCTCGGTTTCCCACTCACATCATGATTTTGGAATGATCATTCCAAAACCGGATCCCTCCTAGGGCGCGCAGATCACCGCTGCCGTGCTAGGGTAAAAACGTCGTCCCGCTCCTGCCCTGCAGCGCTTCCACGGCCTTGTCCAGCGCGCCGATGATGGCAGGCCTGCCGCTCCATCGCACGAATCGAAGGCACGCCTCCACTTTCGGACCCATCGACCCCTTGAGGAAGTGGCCGTCGCGGAGATAGCCTTCGGCCTCGGCGACGCTCAGCGCGTCGACGCAGCAGGCGTGCGGAGTCCCGTAGCGCAACGACACCCTCTCCACGTCCGTGAGGATCATGAGCCGGTCAGCGTTGATCGCCCGCGCGAGTGTATAGCTCGCCTTGTCCTTGTCGATGACGGCGTTCACGCCCAGGAGGCTGCCGTCGGGCTCACGCGCCACGGGGATACCGCCGCCGCCCGATGCGATCACGACGAACCCGTCGGCCAGGAGTGCCTTGATGGCCTTCTCCTCGACGATCTCCTGCGGCTCGGGTGAGGGCACTACGCGCCGCCAGCCCTTTTCGCACCCCGGCTTCACGAGCTTGATGCAGTAGCGCTTGGACTTCTGGAGCGCCTGCGCCTCTTTTTCCGTATAGAAGGGCCCCACCGGCTTCGACGGGTCCTGGAAATCCGGATCGTCCCTGCTCACGAGCACCTGCGTGACGAGGCTGCACGCCTCTGTTTCCAGGCCCTCGGCGCGAAGGTAGTGGGTGAGGCGATTCTGGATCATCCAGCCGATGGACCCCTGCGTCATTGCCCCGCAGGCGGCAAGGCTCTGCCCCGGCACCACGGCCTCGGTTTCTTCCTGCTGGATGAGGAGGGCTCCTGCCTGGGGGCCGTTACCGTGGGCAACCACGACGCGGTACCCCGATCTGGCGATCCGTGCGATCTGGCGGGCCGTCGTATCGACGTTGGCGAACTGCTCATCCGTCGTTCCCCTCTGGCCTGACTGGAGAATGGCGTTGCCGCCCAGTGCGATGACGAGAGTTTCCATGCCGGTGCACCTTCCTGAGTTGTGGACTACTGGTCTGACCGCAATAGGACCGACGATACGGCCATTTGTTTCTCCTGTCAATTGATTTTTTTTCCAGGCATAAATACGGGGCTTTTTGAAGGATCACGATTTTCCTTGACAGGGGACATTCGGATGCACTACGATCGGAATCGTGGTCTGACAGCCGTACCGACTATGGCAAAGACAGGGGAAAGCATGTTCGAGCGCCTCCATACTCAGAAAAACTATATGCAGATCGCGCGTCAAATCCGCGACCTCATCCGCGACGGCACCCTGAAGGTGGGGGAACAGCTCCCCCCTGAACGGACCCTCGTCGAGCAGTTCGGGGCGTCGCGCGCATGCGTCCGCGAGGCCTTGAGCGCCCTGGAGATGCTCGGCCTCATCGAGTGCCGCAGCGGGCAGGGCAACTACATCAAGGCGGACGGCTCGGAAGGCACCATCGACGGCGAGATGCTGAAGGCCCTGCTCAGCGACCACGACCCCTACGAGATCTTCGAGGCCCGCCTGGAGATAGAGCCGAACATGTCCGCTCTCGCGGCGGAACGCGCTACCGACGAAGAGCTGGAGCAGCTCAAGGGGTTCATCGTCAAGCTTCGCGACCTTGGTGGGGCCATCGTCAGGGAAGGCTTCAAGGATGAGATCGTCGACGAGTACATGGAGACCGACAGGCGATTCCACCTTGAGATCGGCCGCGCCGCCCATAACAACGTCCTTTTCACCGTCTTCTCAGGCGTCAACCTCATGACCAAAGAGACCCACTGGAAGGGCATGAAGAGCAAGGGCCTTTCCAATGAGGAGAACATCAAGGCGTATGAGGTGGAGCACGATGCCATTCTCACCGCCATCCTCCAGAAGGACGGCCGTGCGGCGTGGAAAGAGTCGAAGAGGCATCTGCAGATGCTGAAGAAGAGCCTTTTCTAGAATCCATTTTTCGGACAACACGCGTCAACGTTACAGCGGCCTGCGCTCGGCGACGCGACAGAGATACGACCAACAGGAGGAAGAGGATGGTTTCTGGCAACGATGTCAAAGGTGTGTTTCCTGCCCTCGTCACCCCTTTCACGAAGAAGGACCAGGTTGACCTCAAGGGTGTGGAGAAGATCACGAAGTTTCTCATCGACAACGGCGTCCATGCGCTGATGCCCGTCGGCGGCACGGGGGAGTTCCCCAGCCTGCTCCGCGAGGAGAAGCGCGATGTGGTGGCCGCGGTGGCCCGCGTTGCCAAGGGGAAGGTCCCCATCATCCCCGGCACGGCTGCCTGCAGCACGCGCGAGGTTATCATCCTCAGCAACGAGGCGCATGAAGCGGGGGCGGACGCGGTCATCATCACCGCGCCGTACTACTTCAAGCTCTCCGATGCATCGCTCATCGAGCACTACACGACGGTGGCCGCCAATGTCGGCTGCCCTGTCATCGTCTACAACAACCCCTTGTACACGGGAAACCCCATGAGCCCGCAGGTCCTCGCCAAGCTCATGTCGGTGAAGAACATCATCGGCGTGAAGAACAGCTCTCCCGACATGGGCCAGCTCGTCGAGATGATCCGCCTCTCCCCCAAGGGCAAGAGCCTGTGCACGGGCATCGACAGCCAGTTCTACCCCGCGCTGTGCGTCGGGGCATCCGGGTTGTATTCCACGGCGGCCTGCATCGTCCCCGCGGAGATGGTGAAGCTGTACGACCTCACCATGGCGGGCAAGCACAAAGAGGCGCTTGCGCTCAGCATGAAGCTCCAGACCCTCAATCGCTACCTCGAATACGATCCGGGGTATGTCGCTCCCGCGAAGGAAGCGCTGAACCTCCTTGGTCTGCCCGGTGGCTACCTCCGTGGGCCGCTCCCCCAGCTCACCTCGGCAGAGAAGGCGGGCGTGAAAGCGGCGCTGAAGACCATCGGGGTCCTGTAAAGAGGCGACAGCGATGAAACTGCGGATGGGAGTCGACACCGGAGGGACCTTCACCGACGGCGTGGTGATCGACGAAAAGGGTACGATTCACAACTTCAAAGAGCTCTCCACGCCCCGGGACCCCTCCATCGGTTTGTACAACGTCATCAAGAAGGCGGCCGAGCATTTCGGCAAGGACGTGCGCGGGTTCCTGGGAGACCTGGATTTCTTCGCGCACGGCACCACCGTCGCCACGAACACCCTTCTCACGGGGACCGGCGCGAAGACCGGGCTCATCCTGACGAAGGGCTTCAGGGACACGCTGGAGATGCGCAGGGCCCACAAGGAGAACATCTGGGACCTGTACCTGCCCGCCGCCATTCCCCTCGTTCCCCGGCGCCTGCGCATCGGGGTGACGGAGAGGATCGACGCCGCGGGGAAGGTCGTCCTCCCCCTTGTCGAGCAGGACGTGTATCGCGCCTGCGAGCTGTTCAAGAAGGAGGGGGTGAAGGCGGTCGCGATCTGCACGCTGTTCTCCTTCCTCAACGACGAGCACGAGAAGGCCATCAGGGCGATCGTCCAGAAGGAGATGCCGGACGCCTTCATCTCCATCTCCTCCGAGGTGCTCTCCCAGATCCGTGAGTACGAACGCATGTCGACGACCGTCGCCAACGCGTACGTCGGCCCCAAGCTCACCGTGTACCTGTCCACGCTGGACAGGCGTCTGAAGAGCGACGGCCTGACCCGCGCCTTCTATATTACCGCCTCCAATGCGGGAGTCATGACGGCGGACACCGCCATACGGCACGCCTCCGCCACGCTCCTCTCGGGTCCCGCGGCAGGCGCCGTGGGCGGGATCTTCTTCGCCGAGCTCCTGAAGCTCGGCAACCTCATCACGATGGACATGGGGGGGACCTCCTTCGACGTGACCCTCGTGAACGAGGGCAAGGTCACCCTCAGCACGGAAGGCTCCATCGCGGGCTACCGCATCGCCAAGCCGATGTGCGACATCAACACCATCGGCGCGGGGGGCGGCTCCATCGCGTGGACCGATGCGGGCGGCATGCTGAAGGTCGGACCCGCCTCCGCAGGCTCGGACCCCGGCCCGGTCTGCTACGACCTGGGCGGAACGAAGCCCACCGTGACCGACGCGAACCTGCTCCTCGGCTACCTCGACAAGGACTACTTCCTCGGCGGGGAGATGAAAGTCAACGAGCAGAAGACCAAAGAGGCGATGCGCACGGTCATCGCCGATCCGCTGGGCATGTCCGTCGTGGACGCAGCGGCAGGGATCTTCCGCATCATCAACCAGAGCATGGCGGACGCGACAAAGGTCGTATCGGTCCAGCGCGGCTTCGATCCGCGCGAGTACGCGCTGGTGAGCGCGGGCGGGGCCTGCTCGATCCATGCGTGCAAGATCGCCGAAGAGGTGGGGTCCACCACAGTCATCGTCCCCAAGGCGGCAAGTGTTTTCTGCGCCCTGGGCATGCTGGAATCGGACATCCGCCTGGACAGCCTGAAGACCTACCACGCCGTGATCCCCGGCATCGACCTTTCCGAGTTCAACGTCGTCATCGAGCAGGCGGAGAAGAAGGCGATGACCGAGCTGCTGCAGGAAGGGGTGGAGCGGGAGCGGGCGAGCCTCGTGCGGCACCTGGACATGCGCTACGTCGGCCAGCACCACGAGGTGAACGTCGACATCCCCTCCAACTGCCGCATCGAGGAGAAGCACCTGCCGATCATCGCGGAGGCGTTCCACAAGGCGCACGAGAAGCTCTACACCTACTCCACGCCCGAGAACCCCATAGAGATCATGAACCTCCGCATTACGGCGGTTGGCGCGGTCCAGAAGACGGGGCTGTTCGAGCACCCGATCAAGGGTCCGGATCCCGCAAAAGCCTTCAAGCACAAGCGCAAGCTCCACTTCCAGGAGGCCGGAGGATTCGTCGAGGTTCCCGTCTACAACAGGGACCTCCTCGTGCCGGGCAATGTCGTGCCCGGACCCGCGGTCATCGAGGAGCGGATCACGACCATCGTCGTGCACCCCAACTGGAACGCGCGCATCGACGCGTTCGAGAACGTCGTCATGGAGGCACGGGCGTGAGCGCACAAATCAGAAAGAAAGAGTTCGAGGGGGCGCGTGACCCCATCACCCTTTCGGTGATCTACAACAGGCTCCTGACGATCAACCAGGAGATGGGGATCACGATGATCAACACCTCCATCTCCCCCATCTTCGCGGAGGTGCACGATTTCTCCTGCGCCATCTGCGACTGGGACAACAGGATCGTCGCGCAGATCGACGGCGTGCCTTCGCACACCGCGTCGGTCATGGAATCGGTGAAGGCGGTGAGCAGGGAGTTCGGTGGCGACATCAACCCGGGGGACGTGTTCGTTCTCAACGATCCGTACCTCGGCGGAACGCATCTCCCCGACATCACCATCATGAAGCCGATCTTCTTCGAGGGGAAGCTCCAGTTCATCGCCATCAATCGCGCCCACCACGGGGACGTCGGGGGCATTGTGCCCGGCTCCTACGTGCCCAGCGCGACGGAGCTCTTCCACGAGGGGATCCGCATTCCGCCCCTGCGCATTTATAAGGACGAAAAACCCATCCAGGACGTCGTGAACATGATCCGCATCAACACGCGCATGCCCGACGCCCTGTGGGTCGACATGAAGGCGCAGGTCGCCTCCTGCCGCGTGGCGGAGAAGAGGATCATCGAGCTCGTCGCGAAATACGGCGTAGAGAAGACCCGCGCGACGATCGAGGACATCCACACGTACGCCGAGCGAAGGATGCGCAAGGAGATCGAGAAGCTCACCGACGGGCTGTACGAAGGGGAGACGTTTCTCGACTCCGACGGGTTCAGCGACAAGCGCATCAGGATCAAGGTGTCGATCCGTATCAAGGGCGACGAAGCCTGGGTCGACTTCGCGGGTTCCGATCCGCAGGTGACGGGCTTCGTGAACTCCCCCATGGCCAACACCGCCACGTGCGTGTATGTCGCGTTCCTCACCACGGTGACCACACCCGACATCCCGCACAACCAGGGCGTGTACAGGCCCGTGCACATCACCGCACCCGAGGGGTCCGTTGTGAACGCGAAGTTCCCCGCCCCCGTTGGCTCATGCACGCTGGATACCGCCTGCGCGATCCTCGAGGCGTGCTGGATGGCCCTCTCCAAGGTGCTCCCCGACAGGGTGCCCGCTGGGTGGAACCGGTGGAACGGACCGACCATCACCGGCGTGGACCCGCGCTCGGCCAGCTTCTACGTCATGTTCGGATTCAACGGCTTCGGCGGGGCAGGTGGCATGCCGGGGCTCGACGGGCGGCACTACATCGGGGACGGGATCGACCTGGGCGGGCTCATCGCCCCGAACATCGAGACGAACGAAACCGACTATCCCCACCTCACCGAGTTCAACGAGTTCACCACGGACTCCTGCGGTGCGGGGAAGTGGCGGGGCGGATGCGGGGCGAAGTACAGGATCGGCCTGTACGACGAGAACCCCACCCTCGTCATGTTCGGCGACGGCAAGGTGACGCCGCCCTACGGACTGTTCGGTGGGAAGCCGGGCTCGTGCAACATCGCCTTCATCAATGAGGGTAAGGCGGGTACGCGGGAGCTGCGGGCCAAGGAAACGGTTCAGCTCGTGAAAGGAGACACCTACTCCACCTATCCCTCGGGGGGAGGCGGATGGGGCAATCCCCTGGAGCGCGATCCAGAAGCGGTGCGCGAGGACGCGCGCAATGAGATCGTCTCCCGTGAGGCGGCGCAGAAGCTGTACGGCGTCGTTCTCGAGGGGGAGGAGTACGTGATCAACACCGAAAAGACACGCGCTCTGCGCAGCGGGAGATAGGAGAAAAGGATGCAGCCGATCAAAAAGATTGCGGTACTGGGTGCGGGAAGCGGGGGGTTCATGTGCGCCGCGGACGCGGGCAGCATGGGATACGAGGTAGCCCTGTTCTCCCGCGACATGAAACGTATTCAGGGGGTCAAGGATCACGGTGCCATCGAGGTGCTGGACATCGACTCCAAGCCCACGGGCATGACGGGCAAGGTCGCACTTGCAACGAGCGACATCGCGGCGGCGGTGAAGGGCGCGCAGGTGATCCTGAACCCCATCCCGTACTTCGCCAGCGAAGAGTATGCCCGCCTGACCCTTCCCCATCTGGAAGAGGGACAGGTGGTCGTGCAGCTCGGCAAGGGCGGTGCATCGCTCACCTGGGCGAAGGTCGCCCGGGAGCTCAAGATCAAGAAGAAGATCTACTTCGCCGACACGAACACGCTGCCCTACGGCGCCTCCCGCAAGGGAGAGCACCAGGTGCGGCTGGAGAACAGGACGCTGAACCTGATCCTTGCGACGTTCCCCGGCAGAGATATCGACGAGGTGGCGGAGGTGGTCTCCCACGTGTTTACGAAGGAGCACGGCTACGAGATCAGGAAGGGCCAGAACGCCATCGACTCCATCCTCGTGGACTACAACGCCATCACGCACACCCCCCCGATGATCTGCAACGCTGCGCGCATCGAGGGCGGGGGAAAGCCCTTCTTCCTCTTCGGGAAGAAGGAGAACACCCCGGGGGTCGTGCGCATGATCGAGCGCATCGACCGTGAGCGCATGGCCATCGGTCAGGCCCTGGGGATGAAGCAGTGGACGCTCGAGGAAGAGATCAAGATGGTGAAGTGGAACCCCAAGGGGGAGGACTACGTCCTTCCCCTGTACGACGCGATCCACACGCCGTTCCTCGAGGTGTGCGAAGGGCCCTACACCCTGGATACCCGTCACCTCACGGAGGACATTCCCTTCGGTCTGGTGACATATTCTTCACTGGGGAAGATGCTCGGAGTGCCCACTCCGGTGACCGATGCCATCATTTCCCTGGCCGAGGTGCTGCTCCAGAAGGATTTCCGCAGCATCGGCCGCACGGTGGAGTCACTGGGAATCAATCCCTCGTGGTCGCCCAAGAAACTGGCGAAGTATCTGCGTGACGGAACGGTCTAACAACAGGAAAAAGGGAGGAACTGACATGAGCAATCTGAAGGGACGCGATCTGTTGGGAATTTCGGATTTCAGCCGGGAGGAGATCGAGCTCACCCTGGAAGTGGCCAGGCAGTTGAAGCTGGATCAGAAGATCGGCAGGGCCCACAACCTCCTGCAGGGCAAGACCCTGGCGGGGATCTTCGAGACGCCGTCGACAAGGACCAGCATCTCCTTCGAGACCGCCATGACGCAGCTGGGCGGCCACATGATCTACCTCAATGAGACCCGCATGTGGGTCGGCACAGCGGCGGAGGAAGACTGGCACGACACCGTCATGACGATCGACCGCTACGTCGACGGGATCGCGCATCGCCCGATCATGCGCAAGGCCATTGAGCAGGCCGCCGAATACGCGAGCATCCCGGTGATCAACGCCTCCTGCCCCGTGGAGCATCCCTGCCAGGCCTTTGCCGACGTGATGACCATGATGGAGAAGAAGGGCTCGCTGAAGAAGGCGAAGGTCGCGCTGTGCTGGGGATACCGCAAGGCGAATCCCCCCGCGGGCCTCACCAACTCGATGATGCTGATGGCCGGCAAGCTCGGCTTCGACATCACCGTGGCCTCCGAGGTGATGGCCATCCTCTGCCTGGCCGACTCGCTGGACGACCTCGAGCGCCGGCTGGCCAATATCGTGGTCGGCCAGACCCGCGACCGCATCCCCGTCCGCGCCAGCGATCTGAAGGCGTCCGGGGCCATGGCCGCGGTGCTGAAAGACGCGATCAAGCCCAACCTGGTGCAGACGCTGGAGAACAATCCGGTCCTGGTGCACGGCGGGCCCTTCGCCAACATCGCCCATGGCTGCAACTCGGTGCTGGCCACCCGGCTGGCGTTGAAGCTCAGCGACTATGTGGTCACCGAGGCCGGCTTCGGCGCCGATCTGGGCGCGGAGAAGTTCTTCGACATCAAGTGCCGCAAGGCCGACCTCTTTCCAGACCTGGCGGTGATCGTCGCCACTGTCCGCGCGCTCAAATTCCACGGCGGGGTGAAACGCAGCCGGCTGGGCCGCGAAAACGTCGCGGCGGTGACCCGCGGCATGGCCAATCTTGAGCGGCATATCGAGAACATCCGCAAGTTCGGCGTGCCGCCCATCGTGGCGATCAACCATTTCACCGCCGATTCGGCCGCCGAGCAGGGGGCGATCGTCGCCGGCTGCGCGGCGCTGGGCGTCCAGGCCATCGTCTGCCGCCATTGGGCCGAGGGCGGCGCCGGGGCCGAGGATCTGGCCCGGGCCGTTGTCGCGGCGATCGACAGGGCCGAGGCCAATTTCCACACCCTCTATCCCGACAACATGCCGCTTCTGAAGAAGATCGAGACCATCGCCTTCCAGATCTATCGCGCCGGCGAGGTGGTGGTTTCCAAGCCCGCCGCCGACCGCCTGGCCGAGCTCGAGGCGCAGGGCTTCGGCCACCTGCCGGTCTGCATCGCCAAGACCCAGTATTCCAACTCCACCGACCCCGCCCTCTACGGCGCGCCCACCGGCCACGTCCTGCCCGTCCGCGAGGTGCGGCTCTCGGCGGGCGCTGAGTTTGTCGTGGCCATCTGCGGAGACATCATGACCATGCCGGGCCTGCCGCGCCGGCCGTCGGCGGAAACGATCGGCGTGGCCGCGGACGGCCGCATCGTCGGACTATCCTAGGCCGTGGAAGACGTCGCCGCCTGGCGCACGCGCGAGCGCGAACGGCTGATCGCCGCGCGCATGGCCACGCCGGCGGCCGCGCACCGGGCCTCCAGCGCCGAGATAGGCAGGCTGCTGCTGGCGCATTTTATGCCGGCCAATCCAGGCATCGTCGGCTGCTACTGGCCCTTTCGTCGCGAGTTCGACTGTCTGCCCATCATGCGCCGCATCATCGCCCTGGGCGGCGAAGTCGCCCTGCCCGTGGTCATCCGGCCCCGCCATCCGTTGGAGTTCCGACGCTGGACCGCGCAGACCGAGATGGCCAAGGGCGTCTGGAACATCCCGCACCCGGCCGGCGGGCCAGCGGTGCATCCGGCGACCCTGCTCGTCCCGCTGGTCGGCTTCGACGCAGCCGGCTACCGCCTAGGCTACGGCGGGGGCTTCTACGACCGCACCCTGGCGGCCTTCCCGCACCGGCCTCAGACCTGGGGGGTCGGGTTCGAAATGGCGCGGCTTGAGACCATTCACCCGCAAGATCACGACGTGCCGATGGACCACATCGTCACCGAGACAGGCATAGTTCCTCCCCTAGTGCCGGATAGAAACTAGGCCAGACCGCGCAGCGCATCCACCAGGTCGGTCTTTTCCCAGGAGAATCCGCCATCCGCGTCGGGCGTGCGGCCGAAGTGGCCGTAGGCCGTGGTGCGGGCATAGATCGGGCGGTTCAGTTTCAGGTGCTCGCGGATAGCCCTGGGCGTCGCGCCGCCGATCATCTCCGGCAGCGCCTTTTCCAGCTTGGCCGGGTCGATCTCGGCCTTGCCGTGCAGGTCGACATAGAAGCTGAGCGGATGCGCGACGCCGATCGCATAGCCGATCTGGATGGTGCATTTCTCGGCCAGGCCGGCGGCCACCACGTTCTTGGCCAGGTAGCGGCAGGCATAGGCCCCCGAGCGGTCGACCTTGGTCGGATCCTTGCCGGAGAAGGCGCCGCCGCCGTGCGGAGCCGCGCCGCCATAGGTGTCGACGATGATCTTGCGCCCGGTNNACGAAATTGCCGGTCGGATTGACGTGCCACTCGGTCTCGTCGGTGATGAAGCCGTCCGGAAAGACCTTCAGAATATAGGGCCGGACGATCTCCGAAACATCGGCGGGGCTGAGGCCCTCGCGGTGCTGGGTCGAGAGCACGATGGAGGCGGCGCGCACCGGCTTGCCGGTCTCATATTCCAGCGTCGCCTGGCTCTTGGCGTCGGGCTCCAGGTTCGGCTGCTCGCCCGA
>PLNO01000356.1 GCA_003141795.1 Spirochaetaceae bacterium
TGGCTGCCGCTGAGACGAAGCGGATGCGCGGCAAGGGAGAACAGGTCCAAAAACGGCTCACGGTTCCCCGTGGTTGGCCTTTTTTATGGGCAAAACCCGTACACGCGAAGTCTGCCCCTGGATGCTCAACAGCGCTCCTTTATCGAGTGCCTCCCTGTGCTTCTCCAGAGCGGTAACCATCAGTGAGCCGATAGCTTCTGGCGTCACGTCTTGAGTACGGACCTGAATGACACTGGGCCCCACCTCCTGGGTCATGCTCAACAGAAGCCCAAAATCGAGGTCATGGGTAAGGACGACACAGTTATTCCGACGCGCCCATTGCAGCAATTCCGAGTCAGGAGCTCGCATGTCACCCTCGGAGCTCCAATGGGTAGCGTCGATTCCATGATCCGCGAAAAAGCGCACCCAGCGTGGGGACAAATTCGNNGAGGATTCTCATGAATTGGAAAGCTGGACTTCGACTTCCTCGGATCGCCAAGCTGCATACGCAAGAGCAGCTTGAATGTCGTCTCGTTCCAGATACGGATATTCCCTCAGGATATCTTCATGAGAATGACCAGATGCCAAGAGCCCCACGACGGTGCCAACGGACACCCGTAGGCCCCTGATGCAGGGTTTGCCCCCCAGTACTCGTGGATCTTGTGTAATTCTGTCCAGATGCGGCATTGGCGTCCTCCGCGCACTTATAGTATACAAAGACTTGATGCTTACCAGCGACTGTAGAACACCGGGGCAACCAGTGCAATATTGTCTACTGAAGTTGCTCCATGAGCTCCGCCTGGGACTGCTTCTCCTCCAACAGGAGGTTGTACTCCTCCATGGCTTCTTTCTTCGCGGTTGCATCGGCAACTTCTTTGACCGTCGCAAGGGCGCTGTCGAGGTCTCCGAGGACCTCATACATGATCCCGGCATTAACGCCAGCCGCCGGATTCTTTGACCCCTTCCAGGCATCGACGTATATCCGCAGCGCGTTGTCATAGAACCTGTTCTTCACGAACTCTTCGGCCTTTTTCATTTCCGAGTTGTGTGTCTCATCGTTCATCAGAGTGCGGGAGATCGTTTCTTGATACGGCGCGATCTGTTTCGCTATCTTTCGCAGCATCCTGCCGACCATTCCCCTGAAGGCTTCCTCCTCGGGACCCATGCTTCCACGGTCATTGAATCGTGCCTCATTCTCGTTCGTGCTCTTCATCGACTTCGTGGCCATGATCGCTCCGGTGGTCGTGTTGACCGCACGGTAGGTCAGCCTGAGGGTAAGGGTGCGTTTTACCCAGGGGACGTTCACCTGGCTCTCAGCACCGCTTACAGGATCCTTGATCGTCTCGGCCTTGAAGAATTGATCGGTTTGGCTTGCGAGCGTGGTGATGTCTCCGACGATGATGGCCTGGGCGCCCACCAATTGCCCGATCATGATCGGGTCGGGATTGCGGTACCCTGAATCGATGACGGCCCGGGAGACTTCGCCAGGATTGACGACCTCGAAATAGTTCGTCCCCGCCAGTGTGTCGACCATCCTCCCGGTCGTGTACTGGGCGATCCTTTCCGCAAGGATGGACGGCCTCATGGTCTGGATATTCAATGCCCTGGCCATTGCGTGCGCCCACAACTCCTCATACGTCAGCACCCCGTTGTTCTCAGGAGGGACGCCGAAATCCATGACGGCTACCTTCTTGGCCCCTGCCATGTTCACCTCGGCGGGTCGTGTGACATCCATCTCTATCGTTGTCGCGCAACCGACAAGGAACGAAAGCGCGGCCAAACAGCCCAACAGCTTCACGAGTCTGTACATTAAGTCCTCCAAGTGTTTTCAGCCACATCTTGTATGCGTACGTACTTCGCGTCAAGCCTGGTGGGAATCATCATTCCGCGGGCATTGCCGAAGGCTGTGTCCCACCGCTATGATCCTTGCGCGATGGCGTTCAAAGACGATAGATGGCGGCCCTATGTGCCCGTTGCGGAGAGACGCCGCATGGCTGCCGCTGAGACGAAGCGCATGCGCGCCAAGGGTGAGCAGGTCCAACCCGTCACCCTCAAGGGAAAGGCCATTGCGAGCACATTCTGGGGCAAGGCATGGTGCAAGCACCTGGAGAGCTACAGCGATTTCGAAAACCGGCTTCCCCGGGGCCGCACGTACGTCCGCAACGGCTCGGTGCAGCACCTTTCGATCTCCAGGGGCACAATCCACGCCGTTGTCAGCGGCTCTGAGCTCTACAATGTGGACATCGTCATCACCCCGCTGTCACGTCCCGCGTGGGACCGCATCAAGAAGCAGTGCACGGGCCGGATCGGTTCGCTCCTGGACCTCCTTGCCGGCCGGATTTCCGACGGCGTGATGGAGGTGGTGACGGATCGCACGCACGGCATTTTCCCCAAACCCCGGGAAATCAGCATGAGCTGCTCCTGTCCGGATTGGGCGGTGATGTGCAAGCACGTTGCAGCGGTGCTGTACGGCGTCGGCGCCCGGTTGGATGAAAGCCCTGACCTCCTCTTCGTCCTGCGGGGCGTGGACCAGGAGGAACTGATCGAGGAAAAAGCAGAGGCTGCCGTTGAAACCGCCCTCGGCAAAGGGAAGCGACGCCGGCTTGCAGAGGCCGATCTTGCCGACGTGTTCGGGGTCGACATCGAGCTGCCGGGGAAGAAGCCGCGCGCGAAGAGGAAGAACGCCAAGAAATAAAACATCCCGTTCATCCGATTTCATGGTGCGTTCATGGACAGCTCGTGCGGTCCTGACGATTATCAACATACAAGCACAACCGTCAAACTGCAAAAAAGACTCGCCCCTGCCGTCACGCTCATTGGACTTTTCCTCGCCTCATGCGCGAGCTCTCCCAAGGATGCGCTCCTCGTCCCGTCCCGGGAGACGCACGGTTACCTCTCGCTCCTCTCCCCTGCCGTGATAGGCCTGTTCATGCAGATGGATACGCTGGACAGCGTCGGATATACCGCGTGGCGAAAGGCCCGGCTGGAGGATCTCGTCGAAGTCATCCGTGTGCCCGTCGATTTCACCGCGCACCTTCCCGAAGGGGGGACCGAACGTCAGTCGGGTGTCATCTACCTCCCCGCGCTCCGCCAGGGAACACCCAGGGCCGTCACCTGGGTGGTGTTCCTCAAGGGGTCGGAGTTCCTGAGAGACGCCGTGCCCTCGCGCGGGAAGGCCGTGGAGACCCCCCTGATGGAGCTCCTTGCCGGCATGGGCTTCGCGGTATGGGCCCCGGACTACGCCGGCATGGGGAACGGAGCGGGCGTCCAGGAATACGGAGTGCCTGCGTCCCTTGCAGCTTCAGCGCTCGACGGCCTTGCCGCGGCCCGCACATGGCTCTCCGGCGCCGGGGCACGCGGTGAGGAGAAGTCCTCTGAAACCGGCCGCTACGCGATCATCGGGTATTCCGAAGGGGGAGTCGCTGCCCTTGCGGCGCTGCAAGCTGCAACGCGCGGCCTGATCCCCGTTCCCGGGCTCACGCTCATGGCGGCGTACCCCATGGCAGCGCTTCTCAACCTCTGCACCGGCCCCGACATGGGTCCGGAATATGAGATATTCTTCGCCATCGGGTGGGCGCGCGCCTATCCCGCCAAAGTCAGGCTCCAGGACATCCTTCTCCCCCGGATCATCGAGAAGGTCGTCCCGTTGTTCGACGGGAAGCATTCAGGGGACGATATCAACAACGCCATTGCGTTCACGGTGGGCAAACCGCTGGCGGACGTCCAGGCCGGCGACATCTACACGCCGGAGTACCTCCAGGCTCTTGCCCGCAACCCGGGCTCCGTCCCGTACTACCAGGTCCGCATTGCGCACGCGCTGGACCGCTGGATGCCGCCCGTCGAGATTCCGATCGTGCTTGCAGCGACACCCGAGGACACAGTGATCTCGTTCTCCCAGATCGAGGATTACTACGATCGGGTCAAGGAGCATGACCCCGCTACTGACATCACGCTCATCCGGCTTGCCGCCGGAACGCACGCGCTGGGCGCCGTGGAGGGTTTCCTCTACGCGATCCGTGACCTCGACCGTCGGGAAGCTGGGTGCCGGCCGGACCAGGTGGACTCCCTCCGTTGACAGCCGGCACGCCGGCCTCTAGTATTGCCCGCAATGGCAAAGATCTGGGAAAAAACCTACACCCTGGATTCGCTCATGGAGGCGTTCACCGTCGGGGACGACCCCGTGCTGGACGCGCGCCTGGTGAACGCCGACTGCGTTGCGAGCATCGCCCACGCGCAGATGCTTGAGAGCATCGGGGTCCTCTCCGCGGCTGACCTCGCCTCCTTGAAGAGGGAGCTGACGAAAATAATCGACCTCAACGGCAGGGGTCAGTTCGCGATCCTCCGCTCGGACGAGGACGTGCACACGGCGATAGAAAACCGTCTGGTGAAAGAGATCGGGGACGCGGGCAAGCGCATCCACACGGGTAGGTCCCGCAACGACCAGGTCCTGGCCGCGCTGCGGCTGTGGAGCCGCGGCTTCCTCTTCTCCTTCCAGAAGGCTTCACTCAGCCTCGTGTCCCGTCTTCTGGACTTTGCGGAGAAGCATGAGAAAGTGCCGATGCCGGGCAGGACGCATACGCAGATCGCCATGCCCTCGTCGGTGGGACTATGGGCAGCGGCGTTTGCAGAAGAGCTTCTGGACGATGTCTCCCTGGCCCGGGAGGCTTTCTCTTTGATGGATTGCTGCCCGTTGGGCTCCGCGGCAAGCTACGGCGTTCCTATTCCGTCCAACCGGGAGATGATTGCGGAATCGCTCGGCTTTGCCCGGGTCCAGAACAACGTCCTCTACGCGAACAACAGCCGGGGCAAGCTCGAGTCGATTGCCCTGGAGGCCGTTGAGCACACCTGCCTGACCCTGTCCAAGATGGCGCAGGACCTCATCCTCTTTTCCCTCCCGGAGTTCGGCTACTTCAGCCTGCCTGCGGAGCTCTGCACGGGGTCAAGCATCATGCCGCAGAAGAAGAACCCCGACGGCCTGGAGCTCATCCGTGCAAAGAGCGGCTCTGTTTCCGCCGATGTCGTCGCCCTGAAGACGATCATCCGGGCGCTCCCCACCGGGTACAACAGGGACTTCCAGGAGACCAAGGGCCCCTACTTCCGAGGCTGCGAGGCGGGGCTGGGCTGCGTGCAGATCATGGATCTCACCGTCGAAAAGTTGACGGTGAACGCTGAGAGGCTGAAAGCGGCGTTCACTCCCGAGATATTTGCCACGGACAAGGCTCTGGAGCTCGTGGCCCAGGGCGTGCCCTTCAGGGATGCCTATCGTGACGTGGGCAGGCACTTGGAGGAGCTGTCAGCGCGCGACCCCACCGCGGCTATCGCCCTGAAGACGTCCACCGGCTCCACGGGGAACCTCCGGCTCGACGTCCCGCGGGAAGCGCTTGCCCGCAACGTGCAGCGCGTGCGGTCGGAAGAGAAAGAGAAGCGCGCACGTATTTCCAGGTTGGCAGGGAAAGACGTCGAGCTCTTCCGTGACTCACTCGAAAAGGATTCGCCCTGACACCGTGTGGCCTCTGACCGAGGTCTCCCCGAAACCCATGTGAAGGCCCCGGTGTGTGCGGATCGTCCCCACGCCGATGCTCCCTGAAACCGAGGAGAGGTCGAATCGCAGCTCATCCAGCGGTGAATCCAGGCGCATCACCACGTCCCCCGAAACGGTGGAGAACACCGAGTCCGAGGTCAGCTTGACGTGCGTGCCCTTGATGCGCCCCGAGACTGACCGGACGTCGAGCCTGCCTTCCACCTCATCGAGGCTCAGCCTGCCGGAAACTGTTTGCACGCCCAAAGTACCGCTGAAATCGTGGACGCTGAGCTCTCCGGAGACCGTGCTCGCCGTGCTGGTGGAATCGCACCGGCAGGCCGGCTGGATTCAGTCCGCGCTGCACGAGCTGCATATTCCCAGCGTCGAGCAGGCGATGGACAGCGTGTTTGAATCGGCCGAGGCACGCGAGCTGCAATGGATTCTCACTGCCATCTTGAATCCCGGCCGCGAGACCGGCGTGAAA
>PLNO01000239.1 GCA_003141795.1 Spirochaetaceae bacterium
CTGACATGAGCGTCGGCACCGCCACGCTCGATGAGCCCGAGCACGGCCTCTCCGTCGAATCACTCGCCTCCACCGACGTCCTCGTCTGGTGGGGCCATATGGCCCACGCCGAGGTGAAGGACGAAATCGCCACGAGGGTGGCCGATCGTGTCCTCGCGGGCATGGGACTGATCGTCCTGCACTCCGGCCACCTCTCCAAGCCGTTCGTCCGTCTCATGGGCACCTCCTGCTTCCTGCGGTGGCGGGAGGCGGGGGAAAAGGAGCGGCTGTGGGTCGTCGAGCCGGGCCACCCCATCGCACGCGGCCTGGGCCCGTACTTCGAGATCCCCCACGAAGAGATGTACGGCGAACGATTCGACATCCCCACCCCTGATGCGACAGTCCTCATCAGCTGGTTCGCCGGTGGCAATGTGTTCAGGTCCGGGTGCTGCTTCACCCGGGGTGCCGGTCATATCTTCTACTTCAGGCCCGGCCATGAGACGTTCCCCACCTACCGGCAGCCCGAGGTGCAGCAGGTGATAAGGAATGCAATACGTTGGGCGGCGCCCGTGTCGGGCCCCGCCATGCACGGCGGAGAATCCAACCCGCCGCTCGAGAATCTCTGAGAGGAGCACAGCATGGAAAGCGTCAAAGTCGGGTGGATCGGAACGGGAGTCATGGGGCGGAGCATGTGCGGGCACCTGCTGAAGGCGGGGAACACGGTCTGCCTCACCACACGCACCCGGGACAAGGCCGCTGATCTCCTCTCCGCCGGGGCTGCCTGGTGTGCGACAGCGAAAGAGGTTGCCGCGCGCAGCGACATCATCTTCACCATGGTGGGATTTCCGTCCGAAGTCGAGCAGGTCTATCTCGGTGAGGCGGGCGTTCTTGCGGGTGCGCGGCCCGGCTCGGTCATCTGCGACATGAGCACCTCCGAGCCGACACTCGCCGTGCGCATTCACGAGAAGGCGCAGGAACGCTCCGTGGGTTCACTCGATGCGCCCGTATCCGGCGGTGACGTCGGAGCTCGGGAGGCGAAGCTCGCCATCATGGTGGGCGGTGAGACGGCGATCTTCGACCGGGTTCTCCCGCTCTTCAAGCTCATGGGAGAGACCATCGCGCTGATGGGCGGGCCGGGCGCAGGTCAGCACACCAAGATGGCGAACCAGATCGCTATTGCCGGCACTATGATCGGGACGGTCGAATGCCTCCTCTACGCCGGCAAGGCGGGGCTCAGCCTGGAGGCGATGATCGACATCGTTGGCAAAGGTGCCGCGGCCTCGTGGTCGCTGAACACACTCGGACGGCGGATCGCCAAAGGGGATTTCGCGCCCGGCTTCTACATCAAGCACTTCGTGAAGGACATGGGGATCGCCCTGCAGGAGGCCCGCCGAATGCGGCTCTCATTGCCGGGGTTGGCGGTGGTGAACCAGTTCTACATCGCCGCACAGGCCCTTGGGCTTGAAAACCTCGGTACACAGGGCCTGTACAAGGTGATTGCGGGGTTGAACGCAGTGCCGGCGTAGGCGGCACCCTGAAGCGAAGAAAAGTGGATGAAAGAAGGAATACTTAAGTTCGTTCCGTGATGAAAGATGCGGGTAATGGTAAGGAATTCTGAGAATCGCCTGCTTTCCCGAGATAAAAGGGCTGTTCTTGCGGATTCTTGAACACTTTTTTCGACATTTTGCGTCCCTCTTTTTGGAGTTTCTTTAGACTCAAAAAAAGTTTGACACCGGCAAGGCGATCTGATAGAGTCTTCACCGTAAGCTAACGGGAACTTACCGGGTCGTAGACCTTGTTCCCACAAACAAAGAGGAGGGAATCTGTAATGCGAAAAACTTTGATTCTGCTCGTCGCGCTGGCCCTGATTGGAACGGCCGCCTTCGCGGATGGAAAGTTCACGGCCTGGAACCAGGGCAACCTGTACCTGTCCACGCAGGTGGGGAGCGCGCCTGCGACCTACGGCTGGGGACCTGGATGGGACGCCGCCGCGAACGGAGTAGGCATTGGCGTCGACCAGGAATACAGCTTCGGTTGGGACGGAAAGAACATCGGTTTCAGCGGCACGTTCGAGTTCGGAGCCACTGGTCTTTCGCAGATCAGCTGGTTCGGGACCTACTACAAGTTCGCTGACCTGGTCAAGCTGACCCTAGGCGCGCCCAGGGTCGATTACCGCCAGTACGACTACATCGAAGGCGGAGCTGCCGGTAGCAGGTTCGTGAACGGCAATTACTCGGCAACCATCGAAGTCACCCCGATCAAAGGTCTGACATTTGCCTACGCTCAGTTCATACCGAACAACCAGACCGCCAATTCGGCTGCGTCGACGTACGACGTCTCGACCACTCCTTGGGCTTACATCGCCTCGGCGACCCCTATGGATTATCTCGACAACCTCGGCGTTGGCGTTCTCTACACCATGGACAAGGTCGGCACGTTCACCGCTCAGTTGAAGACCGCGCAGCAGACGGCCAAAACTGGCACCGAGTTGGACGCTGCGNNCAACGCGATCGACAACATCGGTTTTGTCGTTGCAACGAACTTCACGTTCAAGACCAGCGACACCCCGATCTACGCCCTGGTTTCAGCGCAGGCGGCTTTCGCGCCCCTGACACTCGCGGCGACCTTCGGCACGAGCATCAGCTCAGCCAGCACCGCGATCGCGGTCGAGGCAAAGGCTGAGTACGCCATGGGCGCCTACGCCATTGGTGTCCTGGGCGGCTACGATGATGGAAAGGGCGTCGCACTCTTCGCTCAGCAGTGCGGGGATTGGGACGGCGCTGAAGTGTATCCGTACGTGAAGGCCAACTTCGACGGTGGCTACGTGCAGCTCGGCTTCGTTTACGCCTCCGGCGCGAACGGCCACAACTCTCTCATGGCCATCCCCGTGACCTACAGCTGGTCCTTCTAAGACAGCAATCTCTGCAATTCGAAGGGCTGCCCGCAAGGGCGGCCCTTTTTATGCCCATTGATTTTGCATACCTTTTACGAAAACGCCTGTTCAACACTCGGCCCTGCATGGTATCATTCCATCGCTTTCGAAAGGGGTTCCTGCATGAAAAAGCATTCGCTCCTGTTTTTCTCGTTTTTGATGCTATTAACTGTTGCCCTTGCCGGCTGTGTGACGACGAACGAGGCGAAAACCCAGGGGGTCACCATGAAGGTCCCGGTTGCCGGAAACGGGATCGTGTCGGTTTCCCTGCTGACGAAGGCGGACGTGCGCACGATCTACGGCTACGATCCCGCGGCTGACCCCTTCGTTCTTTCAGGCGGTGTCATCCTCCGCAATACGACCGACTACGTGCTCCTCCGTCTGACGTTCGAAAGCACGGCGTCTCTCAGCGTCGAGGTGGTTCAGACGGAGGCTGTGAACGAGAAGGGTGTGGCGAAGGTCGTCGCCTTCACCAAGGAATCATTCACCGAGGAAGCAGACAGCCTGAGTCATCAGATCCAGAACCAGGGCCCGCGGCACAGCGCCATCCAATGGAACTATCTGCCTGGCTATAGGTTCAGCGTTGACAAGGGCACCCATTCCTACATGGTCGTTCTGGGCGGCGATCATCCATTTCCGGATTCCCTGACCATCCAGGTCAGGCTTCTCGTGAACGGAGAGCCCGTGAGCGTCGATATTCCGCTGCCCGACGGATTCGCAAGCTGACCACGCGGCCCCTCCCTCGAGGGGCTGTTTTTTTCACCTTGATTCCTCCCGCGATCATCGAGTATTCTCTGCCATGGCAACCTACTACCCCGAGCCTTCCCACACTTTCAGCGAGTATCTCCTCCTCCCGAACCTCACCCGCAAGGACTGCACGAACGCGAGCATCTCCCTTTCCACGCCGCTCGTGAAGTTCCACAGGGGCGAACAGTCCACCGTCCGCCTGAACATCCCCGTTGCCTCGGCCATCATGCAGTCGGTGTCCGGCGACGAGATGGGAATCGCACTGGCGCGGTCGGGCGGGATCTCCTTCATCTTCGTCTCCCAGCCCGTCGAGCGTCAGGCCGACATGGTGGAGCGGGTGAAGAAGTTCAAGGCGGGCTTCGTCGTGAGCGACACGAACATAAGACCAGAGGCCACCCTGCGCGACGTGCTGGCACTCCGCGACGGCACCGGTCATACCACCATGGCCGTCACTGCCGATGGCACCCCCGCGGGCAAGCTCGTGGGCATGCTCACCAGCCGCGATTACCGGCTCTCCACGACCCCGCCTGACACGAAGGTCGGAGACCTCATGACGAAGTTCGCAGACCTCATCTACGGTGAGGAGGGCATCACGCTGTCCGAGGCGAACGACCTCATCTGGCGGCACAAGCTGAACTGCCTGCCGGTGATCTCCAAGTCGAGCGCGCTTGCCTGCCTCGTGTTCCGCAAGGACTACGCGGAGCACAAGGAGAATCCCTCCGAGCTCGTGGACAGGGACAAGCGCCTCGTCGTCGGCGCGGGCATCAACACGCGCGACTATGAAACCAGGGTCCCCGCGCTCCTGGCCGCGGGGGCCGACGTCCTCTGCGTGGACTCCTCGGACGGCTTTTCCGAGTGGCAGGCCGACACGATCCACTGGATCAGGTCGCGCTACGGGGATGCCGCCAAGGTCGGCGCAGGGAATGTCGTCGACGCGGAAGGCTTCCGCTATCTGGTGGAGGCGGGCGCCGACTTCGTCAAGGTCGGCATCGGCGGAGGCTCGATCTGCATCACGCGGGAGCAGAAGGGTATCGGCCGGGGACAGGCAACGGCGCTCATCGAGGTTGCCGCGGCCCGCGACGCGTACTTCAAGGAGACGGGCATCTACGTCCCCGTGTGCTCGGACGGGGGCATCGTGCACGACTACCACATCGTGCTCTCACTCGCCATGGGCGCCGACTTCGTCATGATGGGCAGGTTCTTCGCCCGGTTCGACGAAGCCCCGGGCCGTAGGCTCAGGGTGGGGGGCAACTTCGTGAAGGAGTACTGGGGGGAAGGCTCGAACAGGGCGCGCAACTGGCAGCGCTACCACGAGGGTGGCCAGTCAGGAATGGGATTCGAAGAAGGCGTCGACGGGTACGTCCCCTACGCGGGGAAGCTGAAGGACAACATCGAGCACACCCTTGAGAAGATCAAGAGCACCATGGTGAGCTGCGGCGCACAGACCGTGCCCGAGCTCCAGAGAGTGGCCCGCATCACCCTCGCATCGGCGGTAAGCATCCGGGAGGGCGGCGCGCACGACATCGAGCTGAAAGAAAACGAGATGATTCTGCCCTCGACGTAAGGCGCGCTTCCGCCGCCGCCTGCGACGGCCGCGCCGCGGGGGTCTACAGCCCCGCCCTTACAGCTCTCCCTCCAGCACCACCCCGATCGGGCAATGGTCGGAGCCCATCAACGATTCGAGGATGAACGCGTCGCGAACCTTCTCGCGGAGCGGCTCCGATACGCAGACGTAGTCGATGCGCCACCCGATGTTCCGCTCCCGGGCCCGCGTGACGAGGCTCCACCACGAGTAGCGGTCGCGCTCGTCGGGGTGCAGGGAGCGGAAAGTGTCGACGAAGCCGGAAGAAAGGAGCTTCGTGAAGCTCGCGCGCTCCTCATCGGTGAAGCCCGCGTTCATGTGGTTGTCCTTGGGCCGGGCGATGTCGATCTCTTCGTGCGCCACGTTCATGTCGCCGCAGAAAATGACGGGCTTCTTGCGCGCCAGCTCCTTCACGTAGGCGCGGAAGACTTCATCCCACTCGAGCCGGACACCGAGCCGCGGAAGGCCGCGCTGGCTGTTGGGAACGTACACGCTCACCACTGTGACGGAGGGGAACTCGACGGTGACGACCCTTCCCTCGTCGTCGGACACACCGTGTCCCATCCCTTCCTTCCACGTCACCGCGGGAACCCGCGACAGGATGGCCGTGCCCGAATAGCCGGGCTTCTTCGTCGTGGAGAAGTACTGGTAGGGATAGTCCGGCAGGACCTGGCCGACCTGATCCTCACTTGCCTTGATTTCCTGGAGGCAGATGACGTCAGGCCGGGCTGCAACCAGGGGCGCGAGGGCGCCCTTGGAAATCACCGAACGAAGCCCGTTTACGTTCCAGGAGATGAGCTTGATCATGGATCACCCTGGTGCCCGTCAGACCCCGATGATGTTGTAGCCGGTGTCCACGAAGTGCACCTCTCCGGTCACNNGGACGAGCCCAGCTCCTCGAGGGTGACCGTTCGGCGCAGCGGCGACTTCGTCTCCATGATGCCGAGGATGTCGCTGAAGCCCGAGACACCGGATGCGGAGAGCGTGCGCACGGGACCGGCGGAAATGGCGTTCACGCGGATGCCTTTCTCCCCGAGCTCGAGGGCGAGGTAGCGGACCGACGCCTCGAGGGCCGCTTTGGCGACTCCCATGACGTTGTAGTTGATCACGGCGCGCTGCGAGCCGAGGTAGGTCAACGTGATGATCGACCCGCCTTTCTTCATCAGCGGGAGGGCGGCGCGGGTCACGGAGATGAGGGAATACGCGCTCGTGTCGAGTGCGACCCTGAACCCTTCACGGCTCGTCATGTGGAAGGGCTGCTTCAGCTCGTCGCGGCCCGCGAAGGCCACCGAGTGGACGAGGAAGTCCAGCGTCCCCCACTTTGTCTCCGCCTCTTTGAACAGGGCATCGACGTCGGCGTCCTTCGTGACGTCGCAGCCCACGATGAGATCGGATCCGAGGCTCTCCGCGATGGGCCGCACCCTCTTCTCGAACGCCTCGTTCAGGTAGGTGAAGCCGAGGATCGCCCCCTCCTCATGGAGCCTCTTCGAGATGCCCCACGCAATGCTCCGCTCATTGGCAAGACCCAGGATGAGTCCTTTTTTTCCGGTCATCAGGCCCATGTCGCTCTCCCCTCCTCACGGCTCGAGGCTTTCGTACAAGATACCTCTCCCCTCCGCGCGAGGGAAGACGATACTGGAAGCCCGGGCGGCAACCGCGCTACTATGCACCACCATGCAAAGTTCGACAAGGAGTGAGGTCCTGCGGGGAATCAGGGCAGGGATCCCCGTTGCGGTGGGGTATGTGCCCATGGCGATGGCGTTCGGCGTTCTTGCCCGTCAAACGGGGATGAGCATCCTCCAGGCGGGAGGGATGTCGCTGTTCGTCTACGCTGGGGCGAGCCAGTTCGCTTCACTCGGGCTCCTTGCCGGAGGGGCTTCCGCCCTGGCCATCGTCCTTGCTACGCTCGTCCTGAACTTCCGCCACTTCCTCCTGAGCATGGCGCTGTCCCGCAGGCTGCCACTGGGGCGCGGGGCTCACGGGAGCGCGAAGGTCGCTCTTCCCCTCGCCCTCGGATTCGGCGTCACGGATGAAACGTTCGTCGTCGCCTCTCTGGACGCCGCGCTCACCCCCGCCTACTTTGCAGGCCTTGCCCTCACCGCCTACCTTGCATGGCTCAGCGGGACCCTGATCGGCGCTGGCTTCTCCTCCCTGATCCCCGCCGTGGTCGCGCGCGCAATGGGAGTGGCCCTCTACGCGATGTTCATCGCCATCCTCCTGCCCGGCGTCAAGAAATCGTGGATCAACGGCATGGTGGCGGTGGCCGGAGGGCTCCTGGCCTGGGGCACGTCCGTTCTCGTGCC
>PLNO01000373.1 GCA_003141795.1 Spirochaetaceae bacterium
CCCTTCGACGGCGCGCGGATCGGCGCTTGCCGCAGGGTGGGACATGGTGACCGCACCCGTGGCGGCATCTTCGATGGCAAGCCCGTCTGCGACGATTTTCTCGACATGCTCGCGGTATACGTCGTAGAGCACGACGTCCTGCCCTGCGAGTGACAGGCTCCCTCCGAAGAGGGAGCCCATCGCGCCTGACCCGATGATCGAGATCTTCATCGGGGCTCGCCTACAGAGCCTTCAGGCACTCGTCGAGGGCCTTGACCGCTGCGGTGAGCTCCTCCGGGCTTATCACGAGGGGCGGCTGCCAGCGCAGCACGTTCCCGAACGTCCCGCCGACGCCGATGAGGAATCCCTTCTCCCGCATTGCCGCGCGCGTCCTGCCCGCTTCCTCGGCCGCAGGAGTCTTGTTCTTGTCCTTGATGAGCTCGATGCCGATCATGAGCCCCGCGCCGCGCACGTCGCCGATCATGGGCTGCTTCTTTTGCAATTCCTTGAGCTCTCCGATGACGCGTGTGCCCTTCTCCAGCGCCTTCTCGGGGAGCTTCTCCCTCTCGAAGAAGGCGATGTTGGCGATCGATGCCGCGCACGAAACGGGGTTGCCGCCGAAGGTGGACAGGTGGTCGCCGGGGCGGAAGGAATCAGCCACTTCGGGGCGCGCGATGAAGGCGGCCAGCGGGAAACCGTCGGCGATCCCCTTGGCCATGGTCATGATATCAGGCTCGACGTCGAAGTGCTGGATGGCGAAAAGCTTCCCCGACCGCCCGAAACCGCACTGGACTTCGTCGGTGAACAGCAGGATCCCGTGCTGGTCGAGGACCTTCTTGATCTCTTTGAAGTATTCCTTGGGCGGCATGATGATCCCGCCCTCGCCCATGATGGGCTCGGCGATGAACGCGGCGACGTTGTCGCTGGTCGTGTACTGGATCGTCTTTTCCAGGTCCTTCGCGCACTGGAGGTCGCACGCGGGATAGCTCATCTTCAACGGGCAGCGGTAGCAGTACGCCGCCGGATGGTAGCTGCAGCCCGTCAGGTACGGTCCCCCGCCCTTCTTGCGGTCCTTGTTGCCGGTGATCGACAGGGTGGCCAGCGAGCGGCCGTGGAACGAGCCCATCAGGGAGATGAACTCCTGCTTCTTCGTGAACTGCTTGGCCAGACGCATGGCCCCTTCGTTCGCCTCGGCCCCGCCGTTGGCGAAGAAGGTCTTCTGCAGGCGTCCCGGGGTGATCTCGGCGAGCTTTTCGGCAAGATCTCCGACTGTCGGCACGTGGTAGACGTAGGAGCAGCAGTGCACGAGCTTGTCCATCTGCGCCTTGGCCGCGGCGATGACCTCGGGGTTGCAGTGCCCCGCGTTCACGACGGAGATCCCGGCGAACATGTCCGTATAGACCTTGCCGTCCTCCCCCGTGACCTTGCTCCCCTTTGCGCTTACGACCGTGATCGGCTCCACCGATTTCACGAACGAGGTGTTCACGTATTTCTTGTATTTCTCAGCAGTCGTCATGATATTTCCCCTTCCCCTTACTTGCGATCCGGGAACGAGATCGTCCCGTCCCAGCTGTTCAAGACCTTCGCCTCGCGGGCCTCCGCCTCGGAGAACCAGTGAGCGGTCACGCTCTTCAGCTCCGTGTAGAAGCGCACGCCGTCCGTTCCCATGGCGTGCAGGTCGCCGAAGAACGAGTGTTTGTGTCCCGTGAATCCGAAGATGCCCAGCGGCACGGGGATCCCGACGTTGATGCCGACCTGTCCGCCGTGGGTCCTCTTGGCGAACTCGCGCGCGTAGTATCCGTTTTGCGTGTAGATCACCGAGCCGTTGGCGAACTCGTTGGCGTTCATGATGGCAAGGCCTTCCTCGAAGTCCTTCACGCGCTTGATGCACAGAACCGGACCGAAGATCTCCTTTTCACCGACGGACATGCCCGGCTTCACGTGGTCCATAAGCGTCGGTCCTATGTAGAAGCCTTTCTCGTAGCCCTTCACCGTCACCTTGCGGCCGTCCAGAACGAGCTTCGCCCCTTCGTCGACGCCCTTCTGGATCCAGTCGGAGACGAACTTGCGATGGTCCGCGTTGACCACGGGTCCGAGCTGGCTCGTCTTGTCGTAGGCGGGTCCGATCTTCAGCTCTGACATGACCTTGGCGAGGATCGCGACGAGCTTGTCGGCGATCTCCTCCTCGACCACGACGACGGGCAGCGCCATGCACCGCTCACCTGCGCAGCCGCAGGCGGAGTTCACGATGCCGCGCGCGGTGCGCTCCAGCGCCGCGTCTGAAAGAACAAGGGCGTGGTTCTTCGCTTCGGTGAGGGCCTGAACGCGCTTGCCGTTGGCTGCCGCGGTGGCATAGATGTGCTGACCGACCGACGTGGATCCGACGAAGGTGATCCCCTTCACGTCGGGGTGCTTCAGGAGGAGCTCCGCCTCGTTGCGTGAGCAGGTCACCATGTTGATGACGCCCTTGGGGAGCCCGGCCTCGACCCACAGCTCGGCAATGCGCTGCGAGGACTGGGGAACGAAGCTTGCGAGCTTCAGGACGATCGTGTTGCCCGTGGCGATGCACAGAGGCGCCATCCAGCCCATGGGGATCATTGCGGGAAAGTTCCACGGGGCGATGCCGGCAAACACTCCCAGCGGCTCCATGTACTGCGCCGTGTCGTAGCCGCTCGTCACGTTCATGACCGCGGGGCCCTTGATGAGATGAGGGATGCCGCAGGCGAACTCGGTCACCTCGGTGACCTTGAGGACGTCGCCCATGGC
>PLNO01000075.1:0-5745 GCA_003141795.1 Spirochaetaceae bacterium
AAGGCCCGATCATCGCGCTGGCCACCGAGGGAGACCGCCAGATCACCCAGGTGGCCGACGATGTCATTTACCTGCCGCGGACATTGGAGGCGGTGTGCCCACTTCTGGCCGTCGTGCCTCTCCAGCTCCTGGCCTACCACACTGCCGTCCTGCGCGGCTGCGACGTGGATAAACCCCGAAACTTAGCCAAGAGCGTTACGGTAGAGTGAAGTGTGGGTAACGAAACCCCGGATAGTGGAGAGCGGTTCACGCGGTTCCTGCCTGCTTTATTTATTCGCAACGCTGCGCGGCATTCTTTAGCTTGTCGTCATGACGCGCGTTAAGTCCGAGCAGCTTTTTGCCGAGGCGCTGAAATACATCCCGGGCGGCGTCAACTCCCCGGTGCGGGCCTTCCGCGCTGTCGGCGGTCAGCCGTTTTTCGTCAACCGGGCCCGGAAGGCGCATGTGTGGGATGTGGACGGAAACAAGTACGTCGATTACGTCGGCACGTGGGGTCCGGCAATCCTTGGCCACGCGCACCCGAAAATCATCAAGGCGGTCAGGCAGGCGGCGGCGAAAGGCACCAGCTTCGGCATCCCCAACCCCCTCGAAGTCACGATCGCGAAGCTAATCTGTTCCTGGGTGCCAAGTGTCCAAAAGGTGAGGATGTGCAACTCGGGCACCGAAGCGACCATGTCCGCCATCCGCCTTGCGCGCGGGTTCACGAAACGGGACAAAATCATTAAGTTTGATGGTTGTTATCACGGCCATGCGGACTCGTTGCTGGTCAAAGCCGGCTCGGGCGCGCTGACCTTCGGACATCCCGACAGCGCGGGTGTCCCGTCCGCCTTCACGCAGCACACGATCACCCTGCCTTACAACGATCCTGACGCCGTAAGGGCCGCTTTTGAGGCCAATCGGGGCCAAATTTCCGGGATCATCGTCGAACCCGTGCCGGGCAATGCCGGTCTGTATCTGCCAAAACCGGGTTACCTGGAGTTCCTTTCAGAGATCACCAAAGCCAATGGGGCGTTGCTCATCTTTGACGAAGTGATGACCGGGTTCCGCATACATCCTGGCGGTGTGCAGACGCTGTATGGCATAACTCCAGACCTCACCACGCTCGGCAAGGTCATCGGCGGCGGGCTTCCCGTCGGCGCGTACGGGGGCAGGCGCGACATCATGGCGATGATCGCCCCATCGGGCCCCGTGTACCAGGCCGGCACCCTTTCCGGCAATCCCCTGGCCATGACGGCGGGTATCGCCACGCTGAAGGAGCTTGCCCGGCCGGGCGTCTGGGACAGGCTCGAGGCGACGACGCGGGAGCTCTCCGACGGGCTTGCCGCCGGCGCACGAAGCGCCGGCGTGCCGCTCTCCGTCTCCCACGCCGGATCGATGTTCGGGGCCTTTTTCTCTGCGCAGAAGGTGAAGGACTGGGAGACGGCCCGGGCCTCCGACCTGGCCGCTTTCACGCGCTTCTTCACGAGCATGCTCTCTACCGGTGTGTACCTCGCCCCCTCCCAGTTCGAGGCGGGGTTCGTGTCGACGGCTCACGGCTCCACCGAGATCACGGCCACGCTGGAAGCGGCGGAGAGGGCATTTGCCGCGGTGAAGCGAGGCGGCTGAAAACCGACCGTCTCCCGCGCAGCCTTCTTGACGGTTCCTCCCCGGCATGGTATAGAGTGGCCCCTTTTTTCGCCCCGATGGCGCGGGAGGGGAGGAGGAATCGATGAATCGTGGTCTCGTGTACCTGATGACCGACGACGGCGTGGAGGTGCCTTTGATCGACGTTACGCACCCCGCATTCCGGGTGGAGATGACCGGGGAGGAGCTGGATGCGGCCGTCGAGAAGGCCGTTGCCGACGTCGAGCAGCGGAGGAAAATGCCGGCTGAGCAGCAGGCGCTGCAGATGAAAGAGCTCCTCCGCACGTCGTTTCTCGTGCCCCGCATTGCAGGGGCGCAGGGCGCCGTCCTCGGCGGCATGAGTACTTACTACATGAAGCTCGGGCCAGGCAACCTCGGCTCGTACGCGGCGGATATCGACCGCGTTTTCGCCGGCTCCCTCCCCTGTCTGTCAGTCCGGATCCGCCTGCAGCATGCCGCCCGGCTGCTGGCCGACTGTCTTGCGGCCGCCCATGCTGCCCGGCCCGGCCGCAGCCTCCATATCGTCGATATTGCCGGAGGACCGTGCATGGACAGCATGAACGCACTCATCCTCCTGCGACAGGAACGCCCGCAATTGCTGGCGGGCACCACGATCGGGATCCATGCGCTCGATCCCGACGCATCGGGGCCGGGGTTCGGCATCCGTGCCCTCGAGGCGATGCGCGCGGCAGGCGCGCCGCTGCACGACGTTTCTGCAACCATGCGACATGTCGACTACGACTGGTCGCGGGCATCCGAGCTGCGCGCTCTGCTCTCAGGGCTCGGCGCTGACGGCAGCTTCATCGTCGGGGCATCGGAGGGCGGACTCTTCGAGTACGGCTCGGACGAAGAGGTCGTTGCGAACCTGCGCACATTTTACGAAGGCACCGCTGCGGACGCTCTGTTCGTCGGCACGGTGAGCAGCGCCGAGGGCTCGGGGCGGATCCTCAACGAGGCGGGTGGCGCGGCGCTCCGGCTGCGGGGATGAGAGGCGTTTCGAGAGCTCGTGCGGGGGGCCGGCTGGAAGGTTTCCCGCGTCCTGGAGAGCCCGTTGAGCCACGACGTCGTCCTGTCGAAGGCCGGCCCTGCCTGACGGCAGCGCGGCATCGGCACTCGGTCCCAGGAGGCGCTGAAACTCGAGCAGGAAGCCGCGGCTGCGCAGCGCAAAGCGGAGGCGCGGGACATGCGCGATCACCGCAGCGTGGAACAGCGCGCGATCGCCCGGGAAAAAGCGCTGAAGAAGCACAGGGGGCGGTGAGGCAGCGCCTCAGTCCCCGATCTCGAGCTTGATACGCTTGTTGATCTTCCCCTTGCTCTCGTAGCCCACCACGCGGATCCGCCCTACCTCACGTGTGTTCGCCACGTGCGTACCCCCGTCGGCCTGGAGGTCCAGGCCGTGGATTTCCACGATGCGCACCTCCTGGATGCCCTCGGGGAGCAGGTTGATCTTCGTGCGGATGAGGTCGGGAATCTGGAATGCCTCGGCGCGGGGGAGGAAACGGACGGACACCGGATGCGCGGCGGCAACCTCGGCGTTGATCCGGGTCTCGATCTCCGCGACGAGCTCCTTCTGCAGCGTCTCGAACTCGAAATCCATGCGGCCCTTGAGCGGCTCCATGTTCCCGCCGGTGACCTGCGCCTTCCAGTCGCGCCAGACCACGCCGCAGAGGATGTGAAACGCCGTATGGGTACGCATGAGCCGGTGGCGCAGATCCCAGTCGATCGTTCCGCTCACCGTCGTCCCGACGGCGGGAGGATCCCCGTCGAGCCAGTGCCACACCACGTCGCCTTTTCTCCCCGCGCGGAGGACGGGGAGGCTGCCGAGTGAACCGCGGTCGCAGGGCTGGCCGCCCCCGCCGGGGTAGAAAGCGGTCCTGTCCAGGGCAACGGCCCGCTCGGCGGCGTCCACTTCGACGACAGTCGCATCGAACTCTTTCAGGTACGCGTCGCGATGGCAGAGAAGATCGGTCATGGCGTCACACCTCCGATGAGCGGGATGAGCTCCTGGGGCCTTGCAAAGATCTCGTCGAGGCGCCGAACGAAGGGGAGAAGCTCCCCCAGCTCGAAGGCGCGATGGTCGAAGACGAGGCAGAAGGGCAGGAACGAGCGGATCCCGATGGTTTTATGGCCGTCCGCGTCCCGTACGATGCCCGGGCGTTCCTCGATGGCGCTGATGCCCACCGCGAACACCTGCGGGGTGATCACGTCGAGGAGACCGAACTTGCCGGGGACGCCGCTCTGGATGGAGCCGATGTTCGACACCACGACGGTGCCCGTGGCGATGTCATGCTCGGTGAGGCGCTCGGCCGGGTCGCGGGCGTAGTAGCGCCTGCGTTCGGCGCCTTTCAGAAGCGTGATGCGGGTCAGACCGAGTGCGACGCTGATGATCCGCTTGATGCCTTCCCGCTCTCCGTCCAGGATCCGGTCCACCGTGTCGCGCAGGGAGGTACGGCCGAGCACCTCGCGAACGTCCGAGCTCGAGATCCGCGTGGAAAGCTGGTCGATCGCCGACTGCAGGTCGGAGACCGACTTTTCCTCGACATGCGGAACGACGACCGTCAGGACCTTTCCGTCCGGCAGGAGCCAGGGAACGGTGATGTTGACGTGCTTCTGGACGGTGAGCCTGCCGCGGACGCTGAACGCGTTGTAGCGGAGGAAAGCGTTCAAACGCGGCGCGGCGGCCAGAGCCTCGGCAACGAGCTTCAGAAGCACGGTGTTGAACGTGATCTTCTGCGTTTCACCTGTTGCGCGCACGACCGTTCTGCAGCTCTCCCGATAGAAGGCTATGAAATCGGTGACGTCGGGCTCGTAGAGGTAGGAAACGTGGGGGACCCGCTTCCAGGAATCGGAAGTGGAGAAGGCGACGACCTGGCGGAAGACGTCGAAGCTCTCGGAAGAACGGGCGGGGGCCCCCGTTGTCACTTTGCTCATTCTCCACTCCTCGCGTCGAAGAATATCACTTTTCCGTCGATTATTTCCGTGCCGCGCTGGCTTTGATTATATTTCCTCAACATGAGAAGGCAAGACCAGCTGTTGACGAGCCGAACGCGTGTGCGACCACGCTACGCTCTGTTTCCCCTCGAGGGTGTCCCTTTTTCCCGGCTCCCCGAATGGCCGCAGGCCCAGGTGAGGGTGCTCGCCGGACCGGCGCTCGGTGCGGGCTTTGTCGAGTACCTCCTGGACCTGCCGGCCGGCGGGTCGGGCGGGCACACCGCGGACGGCAGGATCGAGTTTTTCTTCTATGTAGTGTCAGGCGCCGTGACGCTGAGCGTCGACGGGCGGGACCACGCCCTGTCTTCGGGCGGCTTCGCGCTCGTTCCTCCCCTGAGCGACTTCGCGCTGAAAGCACGTGAACAGTCCTCGTTCCTCCTCGTGCGGAAGTGCCATGAGCCCGCCCCGGGGGTGGCGCCGTACAAAATGCTCGTCGGAAGCCAGGACCGCGTGCCGGGTGAGGCGTACGCCGGGGACCCCGGCGCCCGTCTCCAGGTGCTGATCCCCGACGACCTCTCGTACGACATGGCCATGAACATCTTCACGTTCGATACCGGGCACAGCCTGCCGATCACGGAGACGCACGTGATGGAGCACGGCCTGTACGTGATGCAGGGCAAGGGGGTGTATTTCCTCGACGATGCATGGATGGAGGTGGAAGCCACCGACTTCATCTGGATGGGCCCGTTCTGTCCGCAGAGCTACTACGCCGCCGGTCCCGTGGCATCGAAATACATCTACTACAAGAACGTCAATCGCGAGATTCCGCTGTGAGGGAGCCAATGGAGAAGATCTACCGGGACGCCGACGTCGACGCGAAAGTGCTGGACGGAAAGACCATTGCCGTCATCGGCTACGGGATCCAGGGGAAGGCGCAGGCGGCCAATGCCCGTGACAGCGGGTGCACGGTCATCGTCGGCACCCGGCCTCCCGAGCAGAGCCCCTCCCGCGCGCAAGCGCAGGCGGACGGGTTCACCGCCATGGGGATCGCCGATGCCACCAGGAAGGCCGACATCCTCCTCATCGAGCTTGCCGACCCCGCGCAGCCCGCGCTGTACGCGGCGGAGATCGCCCCGCACCTCCGCGCGGGGCAGACGCTCTGCTTCTGTCACGGATTCAACGTGCTCTACG
>PLNO01000075.1:5756-6167 GCA_003141795.1 Spirochaetaceae bacterium
CTCGCCATCGCCAAGGCGGTGGGCTCCACCAGGGCGGGGGTCGTCGAGCTGTCCTTCCAGCACGAGACGGAGGGCGACAACTTCGAGGAACAGATCCTCTACGGCGGGGCCATCCAGCTCATGAGGGTGTGCTTCCAGGTCATGGTGGACAACGGCTACTCGCCGAGCTTCGCCTACGCCAAGGCGATCCGATCCCTCCGGAGCGTCCTGGACGTGATGGACGAGAACGGGATCGAGAGCTACCTCACCGGCAGGTGCAGCCGCACGTGCGAGTTCGCGGTGCGCACGCGTGGACCCCGTGTCGTGGACGAGGCGGAGGTCCGCCGGTATAAGGAGACCACCCGCCGTGGCGGTAAGCGTCTTGCGATCATTGACATTCGACGGCCGTTCCCGGAAGATCGTTGATCGCGG
>PLNO01000195.1 GCA_003141795.1 Spirochaetaceae bacterium
TTCCAGTCCGACGCGGGCCTCAAGCCCTACCGCTTCACGCATCTGTCCCCGGCCGCCGCAGCGCTCTCCGTCTCCGCACCGGGCTACCAGCCCGTGAGCATCCCCGTCTCACTCCACCGCGGCGCCAACCGGATCGAAAAGACGATCGACATGGTGGGTCTTTCCATTCCCGACCTCGCGAAAGTCTTCGTCTTCGAGAAACTCGAAGGAAAGGACATCGTCGCGCAGCTGCGCCCCGTGGGCTCGGGGGGCGGGGCGATCATCAACCACCCCGCCATGGACNNGCAGGAGAAGGGCGGCGTGCCGGTGATCGAAGAGACGGAGGATGGCTCGGGCAGAGGGCGCGAGCTGTTCCGCGGCCAGGCGCCCTGGACCTGGGACCCGACCCCCGAAACCCAGTTCCGCTACACGGTGCGCATCCCCGGAGCGGACATCGCCGACGATCCCTCGAATTACCGGGTCATCGATTACCTCATCGTCGAGCCCGATCCGCTGAAGATCACGCATTCCGAGCTCGCGGACCTCATGAGCCGCATCTACGCCATCGACGATACCGCCCGGATGATCGCGGCGCTGGATGCCGAAAAGGACAGGGTGCGCTACTTCGTCGACGTTTCCTGGAACGTCAGGGCACGGCCGTCATGATCAGGACGACGGGGCTCGTGAAGAGCTACGGCGCGTTCACCGCGGTGAACGGGATCGACCTGAACATTCCGCGCGGCCAGGTCTACGGCTTCCTCGGCCCCAACGGCNNTCTTCGGCTTCCTCGGCCCCAACGGCGCAGGCAAGACCTCCACCATCATGATGCTGCTGGGCATATCGCGGCCCACGGCAGGGGAGATTCGCCTTTTCGGGGAGGTGTACACGCCGGAGAGGCTCGACCTGCGGCGGAGGATCGGCGTCGTTCCCGAAAAGCACCCCCGCGGCGTATGGGCATGGATGACCGCGAGGGAGTACCTCTCCCTCTTCGCGGATCTCTTCGAGGTGCCCCGGGCGGCGGAACGCATCGACTCGCTCCTGTCGAAAGTGGACTTGGAGAGGTTCCGCAACAAGCGCGTGAAGGAGTTCTCCCGCGGCATGCTGCAGAAGCTGAGCATCATCCGCGCCCTGCTTCCCGATCCCGACATCCTGTTTCTGGACGAGCCCATCTCGGGGCTCGATCCCATCGGGATCAAGCAGGTGAGGGACCTCATCGTGTCGGAGAACAGGGAAGGTCGCACCATCTTCATCTCCAGCCATCAGCTCTCGGAGATGGAGAAGATCTGCCACCGGGTGGCCATCATCTTCAGGGGAAAGCTCATGGTGGAGGACACCATGGCGAACCTCCTCTCCCGCATGACCCCTGACCGGGAGATCCACGTGGAGCTGGAGAGCATCCCCGATGCGACGGTATCCCGGCTGCGGGACCTGCCCTTCGTTCGCGACGTATCGGCCCTGGAGACGACCCTCATCGTCAGGCTCTCCAAGGAGGGCGATTTCCGCAAGGCGCTGTCCGAGCAGCTCATTCGGGAAGGCCTCGTGCCGTTGAGCATCGCGGAGAAGACCCCGTCACTGGAGGAGGCCTTCATCACCATCACGCAGGAGAACATCGACCTGCTGGCGCGCGGGGGGAAGCGATGAGCGGGCGACTTCACGCTTCCGCCGTCATCGCCCGAAGGCAGGCCTTCGAGACGCTTCTCTCTCCCGGCCTGTACGTGACGCTCGCCGCGGGTCTCGTCATGGGCTTCTTCCTCGTGTCGGGCTTCTCCTCTTCGATCGATTCCGCGGGGTTCAATCCCGCGCTCAACCCGCTGTACGACCTCATCTCCCGCGTCCTCGCCGGGAGCTTCGGCGAGGCGTTTGTCGGGAAGCTTTTCGCCGAAGGCCCTTTCACTTTGACGCTCATCGTGTCGTTCCTTCCCGTTTTCCTCTTCCTCTCCATCAGCTCCGTGTTCCGCTTCGGGCAGGAGAAGAGCGCCGGGGCGATCGAGCTCCTCACCTACGGCCCGTCCGACGGCACCTCCTACTTCGTGGCCTCCTTCCTCAAGGACGTCATCTTTTCGGCTGCCGCTCTCCTGCTCATCGCGGCTTTCCTCTGGATCACGGCGGGCGCGGGCAATCTCGTGCTGGGCCCTCTGTTCCTCGTGTCCCTGCCCATCCTCTTCCTGCTGTCGCTCGCCGCCTTCGCGTACGGGATTCTCTGCTCGATACTCTCTTCCAACGCATCGGCCGCGCTCGCCGGGTTCCTCGGGATCCTCGTCGTCTTCCTCCTCGTGCTGGCCGGCTCTTTCGCCGTGGCGGGAAGCTCCGTGCGTACGGTGGCGTCCGTGATAGCGGCCGTGTTGCAGTGGATTTCTCCCTTCTTTTATGCCGCGCTCTGCGCGCGAGGTTTCCAGGCCGGGAGCCTCTTCGGGCTCCTGGGAGGCATGGGCCTGCTCATCGTTCTGACGGCCGCGATCCTCGTCGTGAGCCATTTCCTCATCCGACAGAGGGGGGTGCGGGCATGAGGCGCATCACTGTAGCGGCTCTTCTCCTCCTGCTTCCCCTCAGCGCGTCTTTTACCGAGGTGCCGGTGCGCACCGAGCAGCTGATCTGGTCGATGCTCTCCTTCAACGGTCGCGACTATTCGCCCGCCTTTGCCACGGAGGACTCGGATACGATCTACCTCCTGGCCGGCGTGGACAATTTCCTCAGCCTGCGGGAGACACTCGTGTACTGGTGGCCGATCAGCTCGGAATGGAAGACCGACACCGACACGTTGAACGTGCAGTTCCCCGGATCCCTTGAGCTCCGTGACAGCCATGGCGCCGTACGCAGGCTCGAGCTCGAGTCCTACACGTACTTCAACATCCGGGGCGACTACGAGGTGAACTGGAAGGTCGTGACGGGTACGGCCGCCGAGCAGGAGCTCGCGAAATACGCGAGCCTCTACAACTCGTACTTCAAGGCCGTACAGGACTATCAGGTACGGAACGGGGCCTATACCACGGAGCTGCAGTCCCTGGCCGCCCGGATCCAGAAGTTGAAGGACGAGCGCCGGGATTACGCCGCGCTCCTGCAGCGGCTGAATACGCTTCCCGCGCCCGTTGCTCCCGTGGCGCCTGGCTACTACGTCGTGCCGCCCGCAAGCATGCAGAAAGCGTTCATCCTCAACCTGCCCACGGGCCGCTACTCCCTGCGCTTCATCAATCCTGACGGAAGCGTCGCACAGGGATCAGAGAAGACGGTCGTCGTGCATTCCCGCAGGCGGACCGGCGGCGTCGGCTTCGAGGTCATCCCGAGCGATAAATGGACGCGCCCGGAGGCCTCGGTCACGCCGTCTTCCACGCTGTACGTCAACGGAAGCGCCGACCTTTACCTGCGGCCGTTCCTGGAGGACGAGTTCAACGATCTATCCTATGCGCGCACGGTGAACAACGCGGCGCGCGGCAACGCGAACATCGCGCGCTGGGTGAGGATCCAGCAGGTGCCGCGCGCGACGATCCGCATGGACAGCCCGGGGAACGGCATCACGATCCTCAAGGAGAGTCCCTTCCTCGTGCGGCAGTCGCAGGGCAACAGCCTCGGCTACACCATCACCGCATGGGTCCCTAATGGCCCCGACAAGGACACGCAGCCCAACCTCGTGGCGTTCCGCGTGCCGATGAACGGGGGGGCGAAGGCGATCCGCATCAGGGCTGCCGACCAGAACGCTGCATTCCTCGCGGGCGGCGAACGGGAGATCAGGGTCGTCGGTCCCCTGCCGCGGACAGGGCTGCTCGTGATCCTCGCCCTCAGCCCGCTCCTCGTGCTGGCACTCGTGCTGACTCTCCGCGCCCGCACCTATGCGGGGAAATCACTCCAGGGCGACTGACCGCATCGAGTGAGGGGACAGTCCGTTACGGCCGCGCAGTCGCGCCGGTGCGGTTCCGGGGGGCTTCAGCCGAAGCGCCCGCAGTAGCGGACGATCCTTTCCGCCATGGCGAACAGCTCCGGGGCTCCCTCCAGCGCCTGGCCGAAGAGGTCCTTGAGGTCATCGGTCTCGTACTCGTGCACGATGTCGTTCCTGAGCTGCTTCAGGTCCCGGATGCGTTGCGCGGAGCTGACGAGGCCCCTTTTCTCAGCCCTGTTGATGACGTCGATCAGGGCCCCGCCGTCTTCCAGCTCCATCGCGTCTATGCTGCGGAGGACCCTGCTCGTGATGATGTCGATTGTCCTGGCGAACCTGCTGGCCAGGTTCTCGAACGCGTCGAACTCCTCCTCCGTATAGCCGTCCTTGATCCCGATCCGCGTGCACTTCTCCTGGGAGCGGCGCAGCCATTCGACGGACTTCCGCATACCCTCGAGGTTTGCCTTGAGCAGGGCCAGCGTGTCAGCGGTCATTGCAGCGCCACCCCCGTCTCCTGGGCGATCCGCACGATGGGATCCCGCGCGTCCGCCGCAACGATGATGTCAATGCGTTGGTCACCCAGGGTGTCGCAGAGCATGCCCCTGATCTGTCTCTTCTCCGTTCCGCCGATGGCGCTGGAAAGGATGAGGAGGTCGATGTCCCCTCCGCGCTTGGCGTCGTCCGCGCGGGAGCCGAAAAGGATGACCCGGGCCTCGGTGTCGAAGCGCTTCACGGTGACGAGGATGTGCTCCTTGTCCTGCTCGGAGATCCGCATGCAGGCAATGATAGGGGGCTGGGCAGCCAGGGGTCAAGGTGCAGGGGCGGGACGCATTCGTGGAGGTGACCCGATCTTGCGGACATGCCGACCGTCTGGGGGGGACCTGCCGCGGAGCACCCGACCCGCCCGAGGACGTCGGTCCCCTGCCGCGGACAGGCCTGCTCGTGATCCTCGCCCTCAGCCCGCTTCTGGTGCTGGCACTCGTGCTGACTCTCCGTGCCCGCACCTACGCGGGGAAACCGGTCCGAGAGGACTGACCGTCGGCCCGCCCGAATGGCGGGGCCCAAAGCTCGGCCGGGAAAGCTCGTGTCTATCAGGAAGACCAGTCTTCCGATCAGCTCTTGCCGTAGCGCAGCCCATCGACGAGCAGAGCGACCATACGCCGCGCGTGATCCGGGCCGTGTTCGTAAGCGGTCCTGCACAAGCTCGCGACCGCGTCCAAAAGATCCTCCGCAGCGTAACCGGCGCGGACTTCGCCGGCGGCTGCCGCGGACTCGAGAAGTGATCGCAGTGCGGGTTGGAGTCGCTGCTGGAAATATGCGGGCAAGGGGTCGAAGGCCGGGTTTCCCGAATGCAAGGCGGAGGCCAGACCTCGTTTGGTTCCAAGAAAAGTCGCGTATCGTTGCATCCATTGCGTCAGTGCCTCGCCAGGCTTGTGCTCGGCGGCCAGAATCGGCGCCGCGTTCGCGCAGGCATCTATCTCGTGACGAAAGACGGCCGCAATAAGGTCGGCGCGCTGCGGAAAGTGGCGATAAAATGTCCCGATGCCGACCCCGGCCTTTTCGACGATTTCTCGCACGGGAGCATCCACTCCAGATGTCGAGAATACCTCGATAGCCGCCTGGAGCAACGCGTCGATGTTGCGCTGTGCGTCTATGCGCACTCGCCCATCCTTGTGCTTTAGCCTCTCCCCCTTGTTCTCCAAATTGCCGTTCACCAAGTTTCTCCTTGACAATCGGAACGTTGTTCCGCTTAACTTTAATGTAGCACAGCGAAGCGGCGTTGACCACACCTCGATTCAAATGAAGGAGAACACCATGCATGGCAAACGCGTCGCCCTGGTCACCGGGGCTAATCAAGGGGTCGGCTTTCAGATCGCAAAGGATCACGCATTGATAGGTAAAGCCGCAAACATACCGGTCACCGCAGCCACTCCTGTTCTCTCTTTCAGTCCGGTCGTGTTGTCGGTTCCGGGGCGCGCCGTGGATCTGGAGATAAAGGTTTCCGCGCCGGCGACTGGGCGCAATCTGCCCATCATTCTTCTCTCGCATGGCCATGGAAACTCGAACAATCTCTCCTCGCTGAACGGCTACGGGCCGCTCGCCAATTTCTATGCGGCTCACGGCTTTGTCGTCATCCAGCCCACCCATCTGAGCTCAAAGTCGCTAAGCCTGGACCCAAACGGTCCTGAAGGACCCTTGTTCTGGCGATCCCGCGTAGAGGATATGAAGCGCATCCTTGACCAGCTTGATTTCATCGAGGCTTCGGTTCCGGGACTCAGCGGGCGTCTAGATCGTAGCCGAGTTGCTGTCGTCGGGCATTCGATGGGCGGGCATACGGCAGGTATGTTGCTGGGTGCGCGCCTGACCGATCCCAAAAACGGAAAGATCGTCGATATGGCCGAACCCCGGATCAAAGCAGGTGTGCTGCTTGCTGCTCCGGGCAACGGGGGTGCTGATCTCAGTGCATTTGCGACTGAGCATTATTCATTCTTCCGGCAGCCCAGCTTTGCTGAGATGACGAAGCCAGCACTCGTGGTGTTTGGCGATGGCGACATCGACATCTCCCACCATCTAACGGCTCGGGGTGCGGACTGGCACGCCGATCCGTACTTTCTGAGTAAAGGCCCCAAGTGCTTGCTCACTGTGGTTGGCGCAGGGCATGGTCTAGGCGGAGTTGCCGGATACGATGCGGCCGAGACGACGGACGAAAGCCCCGAACGGGTGGCTGTAGTCGAGCGGCTCACCTGGGCTTACCTCCGCTCCGCGCTGTACCCGGAAGACTCTGCCTGGTCCAAGGCGCGTGCGGCCCTTGCGGAGATGAAAGAACTGGGCTGGGTCGAATGCAAATGAAGCATTGGCGTGCTACACGGTAAGTCCGGCCGTACTGGATCGAGAAGATACGCTCATGTTCGCGAGCGCGGCGAGGTAGAGTTGGTCACACATCAATGCAAAAAGGAGATTACTATGCAGGACAAACCCGTCGCCCTGGTCACCGGGGCTAATCAAGGAATCGGTCTTCAGATCGCAAAGGAACTTGTGGCACACGGCTTCACGGTGCTGGTCGGGTCGCGCAATCTCGAGCGCGGCGCGGCTGCGGCCGTGGAGATTGGTCCCGGCGCTATCGCGATCCAGCTCGACGTGACGGATCAGGCTTCGATCGCCGCCGCGGCGGAGCGCGTCCGCAAGGAGCTTGGCCGTCTCGACGTGCTCGTCAATAACGCGGCTATCTCGAATACGAGAATGCGGCCGAACGTGTCCTTCGAGGAGTACTCGAAGTCAACCCGCCCGAGCAACGTGTCTCTTGATGAAGTGCGCGCGGTTTGGGAGACCAACGTGTTCGGCGTCCTCACCGTTACCCAGGCGATGCTGCCACTGCTGCGCGAGGCACCGGCAGCCCGCATCGTCAACGTGTCGAGCGGTCTTGGCTCGCTGACGCTGAACTCGGCCCCGGCTTCCCTCTGGCGCTCGATCTTCGGTCCCGTCTACCCTGCGTCCAAGACGGCTCTCAACGCTATGACGCTGGCCTTTGCGATCGAGCTGGAGCCGACTGGGATCAAGGTCAACGCCGCCTGCCCGGGGTACACCAAGACATACCTCAACAACTATATGGGCACGCGCACGGTCGAGGAGGGCGCCCGCGAGCCAGTGCGCCTAGCGCTGCTCGGTCCAGATGGTCCGACAGGGACCTTCACGCGCTGGGAAAACATTACGATCCCGTGGTGAAGTAGTCTCGAGCGCCTGAGCGAAGGGGGTATCGGGAAGACTCAGAATAGCCGACCTTTCGCAGTGGATCTCTGACCGACCTGATTAGGAAAGGAGAGAAGGGTTCATGGATGTAATCGCCGTAAACGGGAGCCCGAGGAAAAACTGGAATACTGCTTCGCTTTTAAATAGAGCACTAGAGGGAGCAGAATCAGTTGGAGCGAAAACGGAACTTATCCATTTATACGACCTCAACTTCAAGGGCTGCACAAGTTGTTTTTCATGCAAAAGGAAGGGCAATAAAAACAACGGAATATGCTCAATGAAAGATGAATTGACTGACTGCCTAGAGAAAATCTCAAAATGCGACGTCCTTTTTTTGGGTTCTCCCATCTATATTGGCGCAATAACCGGAGTCATGCACTCCTTTCTTGAACGATTACTTTTCGCTCCCTTGGCTTATGATGTTGGACATAGTTCTATTTTTCCAGGGAAAGTGTCCTCATGCTTCTTCTATACATTAGGAGCGCCAGAAGAGAGGGCGAAGTCTCAAAACTACCAGGCTATTTTTCAATTCAACGAAGCGGGATTAAAAAGACTTCAGGGAACTTCGGAATATTTGGTTTCCTATAATACCTATCAGTTCGACGATTATTCCAAATACGACGCCCCCATGTTTGACGAAAGGGCAAAGGCAACATACAAGGCAGAACATTTCTCAACCGAGTGCCAAAAGGCCTTCGATATGGGAGCAAAACTTACACGACAGGCAGGGAAATAGCCTTGAGCCCACACAAGAGGCGCAGGATGCGGGTGTTTCTGACAGGCGCCACAAGGAGAAAAACATGAACTACCGCACGCTTGGAAAAACCGGCATCAAGGTCAGCCCGTATTGCCTCGGGGCGATGATGTTCGGAGCTATGGCCAATTCCGACCACGACGACTCGATCCGGATCATCCACAAGGCTTTGGATGCAGGGATCAACTTCATCGATACCGCTGACAGGTACAGTCAGGGGGAGTCGGAGGAAATCGTCGGCAAGGCTCTCAAAGGCCGACGCGACAACATCGTGCTCGCCACCAAAGTGAACAACCCTATGGGCGACGACCCGAACCAGCAGGGCAATTCGCGACGCTGGCTGATCCGCGAAGTGGAAGCATCGCTGCGCCGCCTGCAGACCGACCACATCGATCTCTACCTGATTCACCGGCCCTCACCGGATACCGACATCGAGG
>PLNO01000315.1 GCA_003141795.1 Spirochaetaceae bacterium
TCCGGTGCCGATGTTGCCGAGGTAGTCCACGGACACGACCATGTCCCCGCTGCCCCCCGGTACCCTGCCGTCGGCGGTACGGAACGGGGTCGTCTTGGCCATGGTCCCGGTGAAGAGGAAATTGCCGTTCTGGTCCTTCGCATTGCCGATGCTGACCAGTTCGTCGAGGAGCTGGTTCACCTCTTCGCCGATGTAGCCCATCTGCGTGGCGTCGATGGTGCCGTTGGCTCCCTGGACGGCGAGCTCCCGCACGCGCTGCATGATGTCCATCGCGCTTCGAAGGTTGCTCTCCGCGCTGGACAGGGTGTTGCGCACGCTCTCGATGTTCTTCCCGAACCGGTCCATGCGCATGATCTCCGACTGGAACCGCGTGGAGCGTGCGGCGGCCAGGGGGTCGTCGCGCAGGTCCTTGATCCGCGATTGCGCGCCCATCTTGTTCGACATCTGGTTCATGTCGTATTCGCGCAGCCTCATGTAGTAGCTGCTGTCGTACGTGGGAAGCTGTGAGCTGATCCTCTTCATGTCCTACTCCCGTTCATAGACGCCCCTCGTGCGTCGCTTAGACGCCCATCCGGTTGATCACGATGTCGATCATCCTGTCGAACGTCGACACGAACCGGGCCACCGCCGCATAGCCGTTCTGATACGTGATCATCGTGGTGAGCTCTTCGTCGACGTTGACGCCCGAGATCGATTCACGGAGGTCCGTGAGGTCCTTCATGACGAGCTTGGCTGTGTCCACGCTGCGATTCGCCTCTTCGCCCTTGAGGCCGATGTTGGCCACGCGGTCGGCGAAGTAGCTGTCGAAGGTCGACGTGACGCCCACCATGACCGGCGTCGTGCGAAGCTGCGCGATGGCAAGCGCAGCCGTGCCGTCCCCCACCCCGTTCGTCTTCCCGTCGGTGCCCGATGCCGCTGCAATCGACCCCGGGTCGAGGGTGAGCTTCTGATTCACTTCCATCCATCCCGCCGGGTGCGCCAGGGGCGCAACGGAGAACTGCGCGCCCCCGTCCTCCCGGAGAGCCTGGACAGCGTCGGCCCTGGCCCACGTGTAGGCGCCGGCAGGCCCCGAGGATTTCAGGATCCCCGCGTATCCGACGAGGAACTGCCCGGAATCCTCGAGACCGCGGATGACGAAGTCGGGATTGGCGGTGTCTGCCGCAGGCGTCGCCTTGAGGGAAAGCCGCCCCTCGGAGTTCAACCGGGCAACGACCTCGGAGCCCGAGAGATTGATCCTCGTGACGAGGTCTTCCACGGTGTCGGTCGGGTTGTACGCCACCTGCACGTTGCCCTGCCGCCCCGGCAGGGTCATGGTTCCGGCGAGCCCGATCTGGTCCTTCGCCTTGAGCACGTTCGCGCCGGTCATGCGGAACACCCAGGTCGAGTCGTACACGCCGTTGCCCTTGGAGTCGTAGTTGCCCGCGACGTTCGTGATGAAGGGCCGCTGCACGAAGAAGTCGCCGCCCTTTTCGCCGTTCAAGCCGAAGCCCTGGTGGTGGATCTCGTTCACCATGTCGCCGAAGTTCACGGCCATGAGGTCCAGACTCTGGATCTCCTGACGGGCATCACCGTCGCGAAGCTCCAGGAGCGCGGCGAGCCTGCCGCCCTTGAAGTTCACGTTCTGGCGCGTGTCCTCCCAGACCGGCGTGGAGTAGCCCTCGTTCGCCTTGTCCTGCTTCATTGCGATCACCTCGTGATGGCCGCCCTGCACGAGATGCATGCCGCTCGTCGTGACCACCATCTCACCGGTGGGGTTGTTGTAGCGGACGGTGATGTCGACGAGGGAGGAGAGCTTGCCCACGAGGAGGTCCCGCCTGTCCAGGATGTCGTTGGGATTGTCGCCGAGCGCCTGGGATTTCACGATCTGAACGTTGAGATCCGCGATGTCACTGGTGAGCTTGTTGACCTGGGCCACGGTGCCCTGCACGTCCCCCTCGATCATGTCCCGCACGGAGGACAGGCGCTGATACCGGTCGTGGATGCCGTCCACGAGGGCCTTGCCCTTTTCCAGTACCGACCTCCGCGACGCCATTTCCGAAGGGTTCAGGGAGAGGTCCTGCCACGAGCCCCAGAACTGGTCCATGAGCGTGCGCACGGAATGCTCGGTGGGCTCGTTGTAGACCTGCTCCATCATGAGCACGTACTTGTCCCGTGACTCCCAGTAGGTTTGCGTGTTCTGCTCCGCGACGATCCTGGTTTCCAGGAGCATGTCCTTGACCCGCTCGATGCGCGTCACGTCCACGCCCTGGCCGATCTGTCCGGGGGTCTCCTCCCTGTTGAGCTGCGGCTCGTACAGGGGGGCCGAGGCGCCCATCTCCACCCGCTGGCGGCTGTAGCCCTCCACCGAGGCGTTGGACACGTTGTGTCCGACGGTCTGCATCCCCTCCGTGGTGGCAATGAGCCCCCTCTTTCCCAGCTCTATAGGGGCGAAAGTGGATTGCATCGTTCTCCTAGCCTTTCTTGTCGATGATCAGCGCGCTCGTCACGGTCGTGGGGGTGCCCCGGCGCGAATAGATCTTGCCGCGTCTGTAGGGGAAGACCTCGTTCAGCATCCGATTGAGCGTGTCGGAGAGGGCTTCGGCGGAATAGCGCATGCGCCCCGTCGCCGTCTTCAGCCTGAGGACGGTCATGCGGAGGCTGCGCCACGCCTCCTCGACGCGCTTTCGCTCATCGTCGGGGAGCGACGGGAGAAGCGCGGAAAAGGCGGTCTCACGGGGGAGTCCGAGTGCGTCACGGAGCAGTGAAAAGGCGGCGTCACGCGCGATATCCGCCTCCTCGACGTTCTGCGCGATCCTCTCGATCCCCTCGGAGATCCGGATGCTTTCGCCCCAGTTCTTCTCCTGGAAAGACGCTTTGAGGCGTTCCACATCCAGGGCAAGCCGGGAAAAAAGTCCGGTTTCCCGCTCCATGCTCTCCTGCAGCGTGTTCAGGAGGACATTCGTCCGCTCATCCATCCCTCTGCTCCTCTCTCGACCGTCCTTCTCTCAATGTCGGAAGAACTTTCCTTCCCATGAGCGCGGCAATCTGCTATCTTCGATGCGGAGGTATGCATGACCACGGATCGGGATTTGATCATCATCGGAGCGGGGGGGGCGGGGCTTTCCGCTGCCCAGTACGGGGCACGGGGCAACCTGCGCACCCTCGTCCTGGAACAGCTCGCATCGGGGGGCCAGGCGCTGCTCATCGAGGGCCTGGAGAACTATCCGGGGTTCCCCGAGCCGATCAGCGGCTTCGATTTCACGCAGAAGATGGAGGAACAGGCAAAGCGCTTCGGGGCCGAGTTCCAGAACACCTCGGTGAGCTCCCTCAGCGTGAAGGACCACGTGTTCACCGTGCAGACCGATGCGGGGCCGATCACTTCCTACGCGGTCATCATCGCCACGGGAGCCGTCCACCGCAGTCTGGGCGTGCCGGGAGAAGCCGAGCTCGCCGGGCACGGCGTCTCCTATTGCGCGACCTGTGACGGCCCGTTCTTCAAGGCCAAGCGGATGCTCGTCGTCGGCGGCGGAGACGCCGCGTGCGACGAAGCCATGTACCTCTCCCACCTCGCCTCCGGCGTGCTGATGATCCACCGCAAGGAGAAGTTCAGGGCACAGAAGGCACTTGCATCGCGAGTCATCGCCAATCCGAAGATCGAGGTGCGGTTCAACACGGAGCTCAAGACTATCGAGGGCTCCCCCTCGGTGTCCAAAGTCCGTCTGGCCGATACCGCGGCCGGTAAGGAATACGAGGAGAACGTGTCGGCGGTCTTCGTTTTCATCGGGTCCGACCCCACGAGCGGCCTCGTCGGCCCCCTCGGGGTGCCTCTGGACGAAACCGGCTACGTGAAGACGAACGACAGGATGGAGACCCCGGTGCCCGGCCTGTACGCCGTGGGCGACGTGCGGGCAAGCCCGTTCCGCCAGCTCGTGGTGGCGGCAAGCGAAGGGGCCATCGCCGCGCACGCCGCCGGCCAGTACATCGACGAGCTGAAGGGGGAGCAGTACAATTGAGCGCCGCTGCCTCCGCACCGGGGGGCCGCGACGATCCAGCGCAACCGGCGGGGTTCGACAGGATGCGGTTCCGCCTGATCGTTCATCCGCGGATGGAAGGGCGCCTGGACATGGCGGTCGACGAAGCCATCGCGGAGGCGGTTGGCGCCGGTGCCAGCCTTCCGACCGTCCGCCTGTACGGGTTCGCTCCCCCGACCCTCTCCCTGGGAAGATTCCAGAAGATCAAGGACGATTACGATCCTGAGCTCATGGCCCGCGACGGCGTGACCCTCGTGCGCAGGCCGACCGGCGGCCACGCCGTTCTCCACGACAGCGAGCTCACCTACGCGGTGGCGCTTCCCAAGGGGGAGGTCGGACCGCTGTTCGGAGGCGCGCGGAAGCGGGAGGTGTATCTCTTCATCGCCCGGATCCTCATTGCGGGCCTGGCGAACCTCGGGATCACGGGGACCGTGAACTCCTCCCAGAAGGGGGACCTCCACAATCCCGACTGTTTCGGCTCGACGGGAGAGTACGAGATATCGGGAAAGGACGGTCGGAAGCTCATCGGGAGCGCGCAGATGACGACACGCCACGCCATCCTCCAGCACGGCTCCGTCCCGATGGCGAACCCGGGCAACATGGTCGGCCGCTATCTGCGCGCGGGGGTGCCGCTTCAAACCCAGACTCCGACCTGCCTCAACGAGGAGCTGGGCTGGGAGATCGGATTCGCGGAGGTGCAGGAGGCTTTTTCCCGAGCCTTCCGCTCCCGCCTCCAGACGGAGGACTCCGAGCTCATCCCGACGGAGAGAGAGCGCGCTGAGGAGATCCTTGCGGAGAAATACGCGAGTGACGCATGGAACCTCGCGCTGTAGTCCTCTGCGCGCTCCTCCTCCTCCCCGCGTCGCTCCTCCCGGGCCTGAGCTTCCGCGACAAGGGAGACCCCGCGGCGGTCGCCGCCGGAATCGCCAATGCGATGACGGACGAAGAGCTCCTGGGACAGGTGTTCTTCCTCGGCTGGCAGGGGGTCGGGCCATCCCCCGACATCATGCGATGGATCGCCACACGGGGGATCGGGGGGGTGAAGATATTCCCCCGCAACGTCTCTGACCTCACATCGCTTGCGCGGGACGTCGCCTCCATGCAGAAGCTCGCCACGGGCGGGCGGTTCGCACTACCGCTGTTCGTCGCCACCGATCAGGAGGGCGGCTGGGTGCGGCAGATCAAGGACGAGACCTCCGTCTCTCCGGGCAACCTCGCACTGGGCGCCTCGGGCGTGCCGGGAGACTCCTACCTGACGGGGTACTACCTGGGAAGCGAGCTCACGGCGCTCGGCATCAACATGGACTTCGCGCCCACCGCCGACGTGTACTCCAACCCGGAGGCGAGCGTGATCGGACCCCGCTCCTTCGGGTCAGACCCGTCTTCCACGGTCCTGCTCTCCGCGGCCTATGCGCGCGGCATGCGCGATGCCGGAGTGATCTGCACGGCGAAGCATTTCCCCGGTCACGGCTCCGCTGACCAGGACTCCCACGGCCACTTGCCGAAGATCGACGTGAGCCTCGGGGACCTCCTGGATCGCGACCTCATCCCCTACCGGATCCTCGTCAGGGAGGGGATCCCCGCGGTGATGACGGGACATCTGGCCTTTCCGCGCATCCTCGGGAGCCTCACGCCCGCCTCGCTCTCCCCGTTCTTCCTGCACAGCGTCCTGCGCGACAAGCTCGGCTTCAAGGGCATCGTGATCACCGACGACATGGAGATGGAGGGGGTGCTCGCCGACGGGCTGGACACGGCCGCGGCATGCCGCCGCGCGCTGGAGGCGGGAAACGACATGGTGCTCATCTCCCATACTCCGGGAGTCCAGGAGAAGACGTGGAAGAGCCTGATTTCCGCCGTGCATGGAAATGCGGCGCTCCGTGCGTCCCTGCGCGAATCGGTCCAGCGGATCCTCCTGGTCAAGCTCCGCTATTTCCGCCCTGAGGCGGCCCCGCCCGATCCGTCGCAGGTCCGTTCACTCGTGCCGGCCCCGGGAGCAAAAGCCTTTTTCCAGCAGGTGTCGGCACGTGCCGTGACGCTCGTGGCGAAGCAGAGGATCCCCTATGCGCCGAAGACCTCCGAACGGATCCTGCTCGTCGGCCAGTACGCGGAGTTCCTTACCGAAGGCAAGCGACGATTCCCCTCGGCCGATACCCTGCTATTCTCCTTCGATCCGTTCTATTCGGCGCGACCCGCCGACCGGGCCATGGTCCGGGCGCGCGCCGCGGACTACGATACGGTCATCTTCTGCCTGGCGAACTACAACAGCCTGGCAATCCTTCAGGACCTGAAAGCGCTGGGTCCCCGGGTCATCGTCATCTCCGCGCTCAGCCCCGTCTACCTCACCGACGCCCCCTGGCTCGGGACCGCCCTTGCCGTGTACGGCGACAGCCGCGACTCCTTCCGCGCCGGTTTCGGCGTCCTGGCGGGGGACTTCCCCGCCACGGGGATCCTCCCGGTCAACTTCCCCGCCCGGGGAAAGAAATGAGCTGGCATCACGCGACGCGAAGGGACATCGCCCCCGTCCTGGATTTCCTTCTCCAAAACGAGGCGTTGTACGTCGCCCTCACGTCGCGCATCCGTACCGGCGTGAAGGGCTGCGAGGTCTGGTTCGACGACGCGGAAGCGGGGGGGGTGAAGGAGTGCATGCTCTTCACATCGACGGGACTGCTGCTGCCGGCGCTGAGCTCCGGCTCTGGTGAACGCCAGGAGTTGGGGTGTCTGGTGCGGGACCTGCGCCCGACCGTCCATTCCATCATGGGTGTGGGCAGCAGCGTGCAGGCAGTGGAAGACCTCCTCCCGCTTTCGCCCACGACCCGTATCGAGTATTTCCTCATGACGCTGCCCTCGACATCACTGCTGCCCGTGATGCCTGTGGAAGGCGTCACGGTCCGTCCGGCTGCGCCCTACGATGCCGAGGACCTCTTCCCGCTCCAGTGCGGCTACGAGCTCGAGGAGGTGGTGATCGACCCGGCGCATTTCAGCGATCTGCAGTGCATGAAGATGCTGCGCTACGCGCTGCGCGACGAGCTCGTCTATGTCGCTGAACGCCAGGGCGTGCCGCTGGCCAAGGCGGCCACGAACGCGCGCGGGTTCGGCGTGGACCAGATCGGCGGCGTATACACGCTGCCCGAGGAGCGGGGCAAGGGAATAGGCGGCGCTGTCGTCGACGGGCTCCTCCGCGCCGTTTTCGCGGAGAAGAAGGCCGCCTGCCTCTTCGTCAAGAAGCGCAATCGACCCGCGATCGCCTTGTACGACAGGCTCGGTTTCACTCCGGCCACCGACTACGTCATTACGTATTACGGGTTGTAGCGGGGACTCTCCCGGGAACACATCCGATATTTCTTGCGCCGGCAACAGGCCTCGGGTACACTCGAAGGTACGCGCAAGCTACCGGTGCTCGCCCTGCTGGTCATCTCAATAGTAGCGTGCCAGACCGACAGCCGGGTCGGCGGCATCACGCTGCCGTACAGGGACCCCGCGCTGCCCGTGGAGCAGCGCGTCGATGACCTTCTGAGCCGAATGACCCTCGCCGAAAAGGTCGGTCAGATGACCCAGGCCAACGTCGCATCGCTGGGACGGCTCTCCGACGTGGCGGCCCTCGGGCTGGGCTCGGTGTTGAGCGGCGGCGACGACAGTCCGACACCGAACACCCCCGTTGCGTGGGCGGATCAGCTCGATGGCCTTCAGCGCCTCGCGCTGTCCACGCGGCTCTCCATCCCCCTTCTCTACGGAATCGACTCAGTCCACGGCTTCAGCCACGCAGTGGGCACGACCATCTTCCCCCACAACATCGGGCTGGGCGCGACACGGGACGCGGGACTCGTTCAGGAAATCGGGAGGATCACGGCTCTGGAGATGGCGGGAACGGGGATACGCTGGGCCTTCGCCCCCTGCCTCGCGGTCGTGCAGAACGAGCGATGGGGCAGGACTTATGAGTCCTTCGGGCAGGATCCCGATCTGGTGAGCTCGATGACGTCGCTGATCGACGGCCTGCAGGGCGGCGACCTCCGCCTGCCCACCTCCATCATCGCCACCGCGAAGCACTTCGTCGGGGACGGAGGCACGACGGGCGGCCGCGACCAGGGGGACACGCTCGTCGATGAGGCTGACCTGCGTACCGTCCACATGGAGCCCTACCGTGCGGCCATCGCACGGGACGCGCAGGCCGTGATGGTCTCCTACTCCTCGTGGAACGGACAGAAGATGCACGGCAACCGGCGCATGATCACCGATACGCTCAAGGGAGAGCTCGGCTTCAACGGGATCGTCGTCTCCGACTGGGACGGCATTGCGCAGCTCGGCGGGGGGTACGACGATCAGGTCCGTCAGGCGATCAACGCGGGGATCGACGTCGTCATGACGCCCACCGGCTACGCGCGTTTCGCCGGCGCGCTGCAGAGGGCGGTGCTCGACGGGGCCATCCCCATGGCCAGGATCGACGATGCCGTGCGGCGGATAGTGTCGGTGAAGTTCCGCATGGGTCTGTTCGAGCGGCCCTATGCGCCGCGGGAATACCTCGCCTACGACGGGTCCGCGGAGAACAGGGCAGTGGCGCGGCGCGCCGTTCGGGAATCGCTCGTTCTGCTGAAAAACGACGGTGGCATCCTCCCCCTGCCGCGTACGATCAAGCGGCTTCTGGTCGTGGGGAAGAACGCTGACAATCTCGGCAATCAGCTCGGGGGATGGTCCCTGACGTGGCAGGGGCTCTCCGGGGCGGGCACGCGGGGAACGACGATCCTCCAGGGGATTCGGGACGCCGTGTCGCGGGACACGCAGGTCGTGTACGATCCAGCGCGGATCGAGGGGGACTACGATGCGGCCATCGCAGTGGTGGGCGAGACGCCTTACGCGGAGTTCCACGGAGACCGCCCGGGCAGCCTGAGCCTGGACGCCGCTGACTCGATCGTCATGGACCGGCTGCAGAGCGCCGGCATCCCCACCGTCGCGGTGATCGTCTCCGGTCGTCCGCTCGTCATCACCGACAGGCTTCCGCAGTGGAAAGCGCTCGTCGAGGCATGGCTTCCCGGAACCGAAGGGGCTGGAGTCGCCGAGGTTCTGTTCGGTGCCTACAAGCCGACGGGGAGGCTGCCGGTGAGCTGGCCGCGTTCCGAAGCGCAGGTCCCGGTTGCGGGCGGCTCTTCCGCGGCTTCACCGCTCTTCCCCTACGGGTTCGGTCTCTCCTACCTATAGAAATCCCTCAGCACTCGACCTCGACGCGGATCACGCTGCCCGCGGGGCCGGGCGGGATGACGCGCCCGTGCGTCTCCTTCCCGTCGACGACCATCTTCTGTAGGGCTCGTCCACGGCCCTCATTGCGCACGGCGATCCTGTACGTGCATCCGCGGAAGATGCGCGTGATCTGCACGACGGGGAACCCGACGGGGAGGCAGGGCTCGACGCGCAAGCCGTCGAACTCGGCGCGGACCCCGAGGATCCACTGCGACACGGCGATGAAGTTCCATGACGCGGTCCCCGTGAGCCACGAGTTTTTCGCCTCTCCTGGCCGCGCGGCGGCCTTGCCGGCTATCATCTGGGAGTAGACGTAGGGCTCCATCTTGTGCAGCTCCTGGATGTCTTCCAGAAACGCGGGGCTGATCTTTCGATAATACTCGAAGGCGCGGTCCGCCCTGCCCGCCACGCATTCGGCGATCATGATCCACGGGTTGTTGTGGCAGAAGACCCCCGCGTTCTCCTTGTAGGACGGCGGATAGGAGGAAATTTCCCCCAGCTCGATATGGTAGCGGCGGTACGGGGGATCGAGGATCACTATCCCGTACGGCGTGTCCAGCCTGTTTTTGACCGCGTCCAGGGCGCGAACGGGCAGCCCTGACTCTGCGCCGATCTCAGCCATGGAGCAGAAGGCATTGGATTCGATGAAAATCTGCCCGTCCTCGCACTCATGGGAACCGACTTTTGTGCCCGCGTCGTCGTACGCTCGGAGGAACCAGTCCCCGTCCCAGCCCGCGGCGAGCACCGCGTTCCGCATGGCGGCGATGTGCCCCTCCGCCTCCCGCGCCTCGCCCGGGAGCCCTCTGCGGCGGCAGATCTCCACGTAGTCGCGGCCGATGAGGATGAACATGCCGGCGATGAGAACTGATTCCGCCGTGCGGCCGTCCCGGGATGTCGTGGTCTGGAAGGACTCGTTGGGATCCGTTGAAAAGCAGTTCAGGTTGAGGCAGTCGTTCCAGTCCGCCCTGCCTATCAACGGCAGCCCGTGCGGGCCCCGGTTGTTCACCACGTGGAGGAACGATCGCTTCAGATGCTCGAAGAGCGGGACCGCGCTTGCCGGGTCATTATCGAAGGGAACCGGCTGATCGAGAAAAGCCCAATCCCCCGTCTCCTTGAGGTAGCCGGCAACCCCCATGACGAGCCACAGGGGGTCGTCGTTGAAACCGTCGCCGATGTCTGAGTTCCCGCGCTTCGTGAGGGGCTGGTACTGGTGCCAGGCGCCGCCGTCCTCGCGCTGCGTCGAGGCCACGTCGAACAGGCGCTGGCGGACCTGCGCCGGGACCTGGTGCACGCACCCCAGGAGGTCCTGGCTCGTGTCGCGAAAGCCGATGCCCCTGCCGATCCCGCTCTCGAAATAGCTCGCGCTGCGCGCCAGGTTGCACGTCACCATGCACTGATACTGATTCCAGACGTTCACCATGCGGTCGAGCCTCGGCTCCCCGGATGACACGGTGAAGCGCGACAGGAGCGCCGCCCAGTGGCTGCCGAGCGCCGCGAAGGCGGCGTCCACCTTGGCCGACGAATCGAGGGACCTGATCATGGCCTCGGCGCGGCTCGTGTTGGCGACCCCGGGCGCGCTCCACTTCTCCTCCTCGGGGTTCTCCACGTAGCCGAGGAGGAACACGAGGTCCCTCGATTCCCCCGGCTCCAGTGTCATGTCGAACTGGAACGCCGCCACGGGGGACCATCCCGCAGCCATGGAGCCCGAGAGTTTCCCCCTGACCACAGCCTCGGGGGCTTCGAAGCCTGCGTAGCGGCCGGTGAAGGCTTCGCGGTCCGTATCGAATCCCGAAACCGGGGCGTTGGCGCTGTAAAAGGAAAAGTGGTTGCGCCTCTCCCGGTATTCGGTGAGATGGTAGACCGTGCTTCCGCTGACGCTCACCTCTCCCGTGGAGAGGTTGCGCTGGAAGTTCGTCATGTCATCGAGTGCGTTCCAGAGGCAGAACTCGGTGAACGTGAAAAGCGAGATCCTCTTGCGCGCACCCGTGACGTTGCGCAGGACGAGCTTCTGCACTTCTGCGTCGACTCCGAGGGGAACGAAGAAGAGGAGGTCCGCCTCCACCCCGTCCTTTCGTGAGCGGATGCGTGTGTACCCCATGCCGTGGCGGCACTCGTAGGAGGAAAGCTCCGTTCGGGTCGGCCTCCAGCCGGGATTCCAGGTCGAGGCGCCGTCCTTCACGTAGAACAGCCGGCCGTTGCCGTCGGGGGGGACGTCGTTGTACCTGTAGCGCGTCAATCGCCGAAGACGGGCATCGCGGTAGAACGAGTATCCGCCGCCGGCGTTCGACACGAGGGAGAAGAAGTCCTCGGTGCCGAGGTAGTTGATCCACGGCCAAGGCGTGTCGGGACGAACGATGACGTATTCCCGTTCAGCATCGTCGAAATGCCCGTACTTCATCGATGCGGCCTCATGTTCACTCCTCAGCTGCACGCAGGTTCTCCCGACCGAAGATCGTCTCCGCCGCGGCACGCATCTGTGCCGGGGTAATGCCCGCCGTGCTCAGCACGGCATCCGCAAAGGGCACGAGGAGCGGGACATCGTCGGGGCTCCTCGTGGCTACGGCGACGATGCGCGGCCACGGGCCGCCCCCCCGGCGCAACCCGTGGATCTGCTTCAGCACCGAAAGCTGCCGTGTGAACCGATACGCGTTCACGGTCGTGAAGACGACGATGTCGCTCGTGAAGCCGAGGTCGAAAAGGCTCAGGATTTCTTCGTCCGTCGGGTTCCACGGCATGAAGGCCTCTTTGATGCGCGCCTCGACTCCGGCGCTTTGAAGCACCGAGCGCAGGGAGATGTCGTAGAAGTTCACGGTATCCGACATGACCAGGCGTGCGGGGTTGGCGAGGATCACCGAGACGCGTATGGCCGGCCCGACATGGCGCAACGGGAGGAACCTGCCTTCGTTCGCATGCACGACCACCGCCCTGCGGGAGATCTCCAGGCTGAGCTGCCACCCCGCCCGCCGATCGGGCGGCGCGCCGGATGCCGCGGGCGCGATCCAGCGGTTCTTGGCTTCCAGCACACGGTGCGCGGCGGCATCCACCACTGACTCCCTTACCCTCCCTGCGCGCACCGATTCCTCGAGGTCGGTAAGGAGCTGCTCCCCCGCGCCGGTGAAGATGAGGAGGTCCGCGCCGGCGCTCAACGCCATTTCACACGCACGAACCCCGGGGTAATTGTCCTGGATCGCCTTCATGATCAGGTCATCCGTGATCACGAGGCCCTGGAAACCGAGATCGTGGCGGAGGAAGGCCATGGCCGCGGGAGACAGCGAGCCGGGCAGCCCGTCGAACGCCGTATAGATCCCGTGATGCATCATGACGGAGGACACTCCGGCATTCACGGCGGCGCGGAAGGGCGGTAGGGAGTCGCGCTCGAGTGCAGCCATGGGGTAGTCAATGATGTCGGCCTGGTGGTGGGTGTCGCGCTCCCTCGGGCGCATGCCGGGGAAATGCTTTGCGCAGGCCATCACGCCTTCGGCCTGCAGGCCGCGCACGAGCTCCACACCGTGCAGCGCGACCTCACCAGGATCGGAGGAGATCATGCGGTTGTCGGGGATGTGCACGCCGGACCTCACGGCATCGGCACTCGTGTCCAGGACGGGCGCGAAGTCGGTCGTGATCCCCGCCCAGCGCAGCTCCCGCCCTGTCTGATGCGCCGAGCGCGCAGTCAAAGACGGGTCCCCCGCCCTCCCCAGCGCCATCGCCCCGGGAAACACCGTGGCGCCCCTGGAGAGTGGCGTAAGCTGGCCGCCCTCTTGATCGATGGAGATGAGATAGGGGATGCCGGTGGGGCTTTCCTTCCTCATCCCCTGGATGAGGAAGGAAAGTTGTCGGAGCTGCTCGATGTCCTGGACGTTGGGGCCGCTGAAGAAGAGGATCCCGCCCAGGCAACCCTCGGTATTCAAATGACGCACCTCGGGGCTCACCCCGTGCCAGCCGACGAAGCTCGTCAGGAGGAGCTGGCCGAGCTTCTGGCGCAGTGTCAGCCCGGCGAGGGTCTTGTCGACGGGGAGCTGCACGGTCAGCCCTTGATCGCGCCCGCAGCGACGCCCTTGGTGATCTGCTTCCTGAAGGCGAGGTAGAAGACGAGCATCGGCGCCATGCCTATGACCAGGGCGGCGAACTGCTTCCCGTAGTCCGAGTTCAGGTTGCCGGTGAACTTGAAGATGCCCAGGGGCAGGGATTTCAATCCCGCCTTCGATACGAGGATGTTGATGAGGGCGAACTCGTTCCACAGGTTCGTGATGTTGAGGATGGCGACCGTGGTGGCGATGGGGATCGCCATGGGCAGGACGAGCCATCGGAAAATCTTGAAGTACCCGGCCCCGTCCATGCGCGCCGCTTCCACCAGCGCATAGGGAATGCCCTTGATGTACTCCGTGCAGAGGTAGATGGCGGTGGGCAGGCCCGACCCGATGTAGATGAGGAGCACCCCGATTCTGCTGTCGTAGAAGAAGTTCACGCTCCCCGCCTTGATGATCCCGAGGAGCCTGAAAAAATCGGTGAGCAGCTTGTCCAGCTGGGAGACCTCGATGAAGAGGGGGACCATGACGGACTGTATCGAGAGCAGGATGCCCAGAACGAAGCTCCCGTAGAGGATCGGTGTGGCGCGATTCTTGATTTTGGCGAAGGCGAATCCGGCGAGGATGGAGAAGAAGATGATCCCCAGCGTGCCGCCGACCGTGTAGATCACCGAGTTGCCGATCAGGTGACCGAAGTCCCCGAGCGCCCAGGCGCCGGGATAGTTGACGGTCGTCCACACGTGGGGAAGCCCGACCCTGTTGAGCCGGAACTCCTGCGTGCTCTTGAAGGAGCTGATGACGAGCCAGATGAGCGGCGCGATGGTCATGAAGGCGAAGATCCCCATGACGAGGTAGATGAAGGTCCTGCCGACGGTGCCCAGGACGCGCGACGCGACGGGATTTTTCAGAGGCTCACCCATGCTCACTCCTTCCCGCCGAAGCGCCGTTCCGCGAGCTTGGTTGCCCCGATGAGGATCATGCTGAAAACGACCATGGCCATCGAGATGGCGTTGGCCAGAGGATAATTCGGGCTGCCGGAGAAGGCGCTGTCGTACATATAGATGGACAAAACCTCCGTGACGCGCGCCGGCCCCCCGCGGGTCATCGCGAAGATCAGGGCGAAACTGTTGAGTGAGCCGGCGATGCAGAGAATGGCCGCATTGACGATCACCCCCGAAAGGCTCGGCAGCACGACGCTCCCCATCACCTGACCTTCGCTGGCGCCGTCGATCCGTGCAGCCTCGATGATCTGAGGATCGATCTTCTGCATGTTGGCAAGGAAGAGGATCAGGTACATCCCCGTCCAGCACCAGAGTACGACGAAGAGGACGGGGAGCATGGCGATATCGGGCTTCGTGAGGAACACCGGTGACCATTTCGTCCCCAGGAGGTTCACGAGATCCCCCTTCAGCATGGCGAACTGGTCCGGGGTATAGCTGAGGAGGAAGCTCTTGAGCTCAGGCACCGGATCCGTGAAGACCTGGCCGGCCACCGGCCCGCTCGCGGTGATGAGCTGTTTCACCACGTCGTCGGTGACGTGAAACCCCCCGGCCGAGGCGAAGATGTGCTGTACCTGGTTGCCGAAGGAGCCCGAATAGATGCTGTTCATCACCTCCGCGATGATGCCGCTGGGAGAGAAGATGATGGCCCACATGATGCCGATGACGATGACCGAGATGATGGCCGGCATGTAGAGCACGGCCTGCCAGAACTCGCCGAACTTCACCACCTTCCTGTAGATGACGTAGGCGAAGATGAAGCCCAGGGGGAGCTGGCCGAAAATCGAGACGAGAACGATGTAGACGTTGTTCTTCAAGGCGAACCAGAAGTACGTATCCCTGAGCAGCCGCCCGTACTGCTGGAATCCGACGATCCTCCATGCGTCACCCCCGAACATCTTGCCGCCCGCGTAATTGCTGAGGGACAGGATGATGGAAATGATGATGGGAAAGCCGAGGACCAGCAGATACAGCAGCACCGCGGGCAACACCATGACCCAGTAGGCGAGCCTCTCCTCGGATCTGGCGTTGATTCTCCTGACCATGAACGACCTCCGCTGCCCAGGTTTGCAGGCGAACGGATGCCGGGGCTTCCGCCCCGGCATCCGTTCAGATCATATCAGAATGCTTATTGAGCGGCCCGCCATTCGGCCATGGCCTTCTCGGTCTCGGTCGCGATCTGGGTCGGGGTCTTGTTTCCGAGCGCGATGTCCTGCAGTCCCTTGTTGATGAAGTTGTTGCAGACGCCCGGATCGATCACGCCGTCCAGAACGTAGGAGATCTGCTTGATGCCCGCGTAGTACGTGGGCATCATCTGCGTGAACGGCTCCAGCTTCTCGCTCGTCACTCCCTTGAGGGTGGGGATGAATGCGCCCGTTTCCAGCTTGATCTTCTGGACCTCGGGGGAATAGTAGTACTTCAGAAGCCGAACAGCAGCCTTCTCCCTGTCCGATCCCTTGGGGATGGAAGCGGAGATTCCCAGGCCGACGCCCGCGATCGCGGACACGACGCCGGGATACTTCTCACCGGGGATGGCCGGGAAGTTCAGGAACGCATAGTCCGTGGCCTGCTTGTCGGGCGGGATGAGCGCCTTGCCGGTGGACTGGTCGGTGATGTAGAAGCCCTGGCGCCAGTCACCGTCGATGATAGCGGCGGCCTTGTCGGTGACGAAGAGGTTCGGTCCGTCGCCGTAGCCGAGCATCATGTCCTGCGAAGGAATGACCCCGTCCTTGTAGAGCGACTGGAAGAAGGTGAGGGCCTTGATGTAGGCGGGGTCGGTGAACTTCACCGTGCCCTTCTTCACCTGGTCCACCCATGAGTTACCGAGCATGCGCCCGGCGATCGTGGAGAACAGGCACGACTGCGCCTGCCACCCGTCGGCGTCGGGGAGCGTGATGACCTGGATGCCCTTGGCCTTCAGCCGGGGTACCATCGCCTTGAGGTCCGCGTAGGTCTTCGGCAGGCCGAAGCCGTTTTCAGTGAGGAGCCTCTTGTTCGTGTACATCACCGTGGTGTAGGTGATGCTCTGGGGCAGCTCGGAGAGCATGCCGGACGCCTGGCCCTTGGGGTCCAGCGCGGGAGCGACGAAGTTGGACAGGAACTGCTTGCCGAGAAGCGGGGTCAGGTCCTTCATCAGCCTCATCCTGTGGAGGATGGCCGAGCTTCCCTTCTCCGACGGCCACATGTAGATGACGTCGGGGATGTTGCCCGCGGCGATGTAGGCGCCGAGCTTCTCATGGAACGGGTTGTTGAACAGTATCTCCATCTGAAGATCGATGTCCGGGTTGTCGTCCTTGAACTTCTGCCAGACGGCCTGATCCTCGACGTATCCCGTTTGCGAGGCGTCGATATAATAGAGGAACCTGAGCGGGATCTTGTCGGCCATGACGCTCAAAGGCACGATCATCGCCAGCGCGAAGACGAGCGCGAAGAAAAGGAACTTCTTCATACGCTTACCTCCTTGAAAGATTCTCTCCCCTCAACGAGGGGGTTTATCCCTTATGTACACGGCGCGGCGCACGAGCCGCGCTCCACGAGCCGGGGCGGGATGATCACAGCCCTGCGTTCCGGCTCCCTGCCCGCCATCAGCTCGAAGAGCATCTTCACGGCGGCCGCGCCGAGCTCCTCGATGGGCTGCGCAACGGCGGTGACCGCCGGCGTGAGGTGGGCAAAGAACGGATGGTCGTCGAAGGAGACGAGCGATATGTCGCCGGGCACCGATCGGCCCATCTCCACGCACGCCTTGAGCGTCCCGATGACGAGGTCACCGGCCGCGACGAAGATGGCGGTGACCGCCGGCCGGGAGAGGAGCACGCCCTGCACGCAGCGGGCGGCCTCCACCGTATCGTAGGGACAGTGCACGATGACTGGATCGGGCAGGCCCTTTTCCTTCAACGTGTCGCGGACCCCCTTCACCCTGTCGTTGACGTAGGGAAGAGAGTCCGGGCCGGCGAGCACGGCGATACGCTCGTGACCCTTGCCGCAGAGGTGCTCCGTAGCCATGCGCGCGCCGAGGATGTTGTCCACGTCGACGTAGTACGAGGAGATCTGCGAGCTGCGGCCCATCATGATGAAGGGCAGGTTCTTCAGGAGAAGCTCGGCGAGCTGCTTCTCACCGAATTGCTCGGCGCCGATGATGGCCCCGTCGATGCGTCGTCCGCGCAGGATGCTGCGGAAAGCGGAGTCCACGTCGTCCTCCGAGCGCGCGGTGGACAGAAGGACATTGATGCCCAGCGCGGCTGCTTCCTGCGTGATGACGGTGAGGAACATCGGCCAGAACGTGCTGGTCAGCGTGTATTTTCCCGTGTGGGGGATGACGAAGCCCATCGTATTCGTCTTGCGGGCAGCCAGACCCCGGGCCGAGGCGTCGGGATGGAAGTCCAGAGATTCGATGAGCTTGAGAACCCTGCGGCGCGTATCGTCACCGACTCCGGGCACCCCGTTGATCACCCTCGAAACCGTCCCTTTGGAGACATGGGCCATCTCGGCGATATCTTTGATGGTCACCGGAGATCTCCAAAACAGGCAACAAAAACGGTATCTCTGAGGTTGTTTTCTCTATTCTTTTTAGCTTGTTTTTGGCACATCGGTCTTTTCATACGCAACCGATTGCATGATATAGCATCACACATGCGCGCTGTCAAGGAAAATGTGGTTTTTTTATAATTATCTATATTTTAACGAATTAAATTACTACAAATAATAATGGCACCGTTACCACATTTTATTTGGAGCCTTTTTAAGGCGATTTACTATACCGGTTGCGTAATCGCGGGGTGGAATTACGACGGATCAGCAGGATCTGACTCCGCGTGGAGGTCGATCTTGCGCACCAGCCGCTCCCGGCGTTTCTGAAGAGCCTGCCGCGTCTCTCCGTCGAGCGGGAGGTCCCACGACATGATCCGATCCACCACGGCAATGGCCCTGACGGGATCGTGCGCTCGGTGCTCGAGGTGCTTGGCGAGCTCGACGCCTGCGGCGACGCTTCGCTTCGTTGCCATCACCGCCTCCCACAGGGCCGCAGACTCGTCCCACTCGTGAAGCCGCTTGTGGTGGAGCCCCAGTGCGAGCCCCGCTTCCGCGTTGCCCCGGTCGAAAGCGTTCCTCAGCACCCCCACCCCGCGGGCAGGGTCGCGGCCGACGAGCCATCGCCCCAGCGCCCGCTCGTCGACGGGAACGTCGGCTGCATCGCCGGAGAAGAGCCGCCCCAGAAGGGCGTATAGACGCGCGAGGGAGGTGATGTCGGTTGCGTTGTGATCGAAGACGACGGGGAGCGTGCCGGGCCTCCCCGTGCGGAGGAACTCCAGCCAGATGAGGGGGATTTCCGCGCCGGAGACGTCGAGCTCCCGGGTGAGCCCCAGAATGCGCGATTCTATCGTATGCAGGCTGCAGTCCCCCGTGATCGGCCTCCACAATCGGCGGGCGTGGTGCAGCAGGTCCAGTTGGGGCCCCGGCTCCCAGTCGATGCGATTCATGAGGAAGCGCGTCCTGAGGAGGTGGCTGTCGAAAGTCGCCCCGTTGTACGAGACGAACGTCGTGAAAGGCGCGAGCAGTCCGCGCACGGCATCGAGGAAGTCCGGCTCTCCGGGAAAATCGGAGAGGAACAGCTGCTCGACGACAAGATCCGTACCCTCGCAGTGCGCCGCGCCGAAAAGGAAAATCTCGCTCCCGGCACCGCCGGAGAGCCCCGTGGTTTCTGTATCGTAGAAGACGAGCTCATCGGGGGTCTGCGCGGGGCGGGAGAGCTCACGGGGCCACAGGTTCACGCCGCACCCGGCGAGGGTCTGACGCCGCCGGTAGAGGAACTCCCCCGCGCGCTCCCAGCCGGGGAAGCGCGAATCGGTGCCGCGCGCTTCCGGCCGCGACGGGCCCTTCCCCTCCGCTGCCCGGGCCGCTTCGCGGCCGTCGATGCCCCGCAGGGAGTCCAGCCGCCTTCCCGAGCGGGAAGATTCCGGACCCATCACCCCTCCAACGACTCCACCCAGGCTGTGAGGAAATCACGGACCGACCGCTTGGCATGCTCGGCGAAAGAGTCGGCGTCGGGCTCCGGCACGGGTGCCGCTCCTGCGGGCAGGCCGGAATCGGGGGCGCCGATGCAGGAAGGACACCCGTTGGCGCAGGGGCAGTTGGACACGAGCTCCAGAGCCCCGCGGAGGATGCCCTCCAGGTTGCGCAGGAATCCCTCCGACAGCCCGATGCCGCCGGGGTACTGGTCATAGACGAATATGCAGGGCTGGTCGAAATGCGTGTCGCGCACGCGCTCGGACACTCCGATGTCGTGGGAATCGCAGAGGAGGAACACGGGGGCGACGGTCCGCATCAGAACGCCCAGGCGCTGGATGACTATCCCCTGCTCCGTGAGGGCAAGAGAGCTGAAACGCCGGCCCGGGCCCCGTGCGGCGTCGAACAGGAGGACGGCGGAACGGGTGTGCATCTCGTCGGCAGGGAGGTCGATGTCGCCGTAGCCGATGTTCTCGTTCGTGTGGTACTTCAGCTTCTTGAACTTCGTGGCCTGGGTCCGCACGAGGATGTCGCCGAGAACGGCCCGCAGCCCCGCCACCTGCCGCTCCTCGTCCTCGGAGAGCACCTTGATGTCGGTCTTCACGATGGAGTCGGTCCAGTAGTCCGTGTCCGTCTCCTCCACGTAGCAGCGCCTGTTCGACAGGTCAAGGCGCTGCACGGCGAACTGGTCCCCGAGATGGATGTAGATGGCATGGTCGAAGACGAGGAGCTTCGCCGACGGCATGTCCATCTCGCCGATCACCTCGTCCCTGCCGCGCGTGGTGTCCACGATCACGACGTTCTCCGGTGTGGAGGTCCTGAGGGACACGTTCTCCGCGGGGTAGGACTGATCGGCCCAGTACCATTTGCCCCCCGCGTGGCGGACGACACCTTTCTCGGAAAGGTATTCGAGGAGGTCCGCGGTGCCTTCGCCGAAAGCCTCTCCGTCGGCAAAAGGCAGCTCGAAGACGGCGCACTTCAGCTGGTCGGTCTGGATGAAGACATTGTCCGGGTCGATATACCCGTTCTCGGGGGACCGGGAGAAGAAGTACTCAGGGTGCTGGATCACGAACTGATCCGTCGGTGAGGCGGAGGCCACCAGGATGGAGAGGGACACCGTGTTGCGCCTCCCCGCCCTGCCCGCCTGCTGCCATGACGAGGAGATCGTCCCGGGGAAGCCCGCGAGGACCGAGGCGTCCAGGCCGCCGATGTCGATGCCCAGCTCCAGCGGCCGCTGGNNTTGGGAAGATAGCCGCCGCGGTAGGATTGCACCGTGATGCCGTGGTTGTCAGTGAAAAAGCTCTTCAGGGAATCCCTGATGTACGATGCTATCAGCTCGGTGCGCATCCGCGAGCGCGCGAAGACGATGGTCTTCACCCCTGACTTGAGGAGCCGGGTGGCGATGCGCTGGCTCTCAAGCACCACGCTCCTGCGGATCCCCTGGACCCTGTCGACGAGGGGCGGATTGTACAGCACGAAATGCCGCTCTCCCGACGGGGCGCCGTTCTCGTCGATGAGGGTGACCTCCTGCTCGAGGATCTTTGCGGCGAGCTCGTGGGGGTTTCCGATGGTGGCGGAGCAGCAGATGAACAGCGGGGTGGCGCCGTAGAAGGCGGCGACCCTCTTCAGGCGGCGCAGAACGCTCGTCATGTGGGATCCGAACACGCCCCTGTAGGAGTGCATTTCGTCGATCACGACGTAGCGGAGGTTCCTGAGCGCCTTGATCCACTTGGGGTGATTGGGGAGGATGCCGGTGTGCAGCATGTCCGGATTCGTGATGATGATCCGCCCCTCGTCCCGGGCGGAGATGCGGACGGATCCCGGAGTGTCACCGTCGTAGGTGAACACCTTCACCGGGATGTCCCCGCCCAGCACGACCTCGTTCAGCTCTGATTGTTGATCCTGGGAGAGCGCCTTCGTGGGGAAGAGGTAGAGAGCACGGGCGTCGGGATCGTCGAGCAGGGCCTGGAGCACGGGCAGATTGTACGCGAGTGTCTTGCCGGACGCCGTCGGGCTGACGAGGACGACGCTCTTCCCCGCGTGAACCGCATCCCAGGTCGCGCGCTGATGGCTGTATATCCTCGTGATCCCGCGGGAGGCAAGCGCCCCGCGGATCCTCGGATCCACCTCGGGAGGAAGCTCCACGTACACGCCGTCCCTGGCAGGCAGGACCTCCCAGTGGGTCACGTGTGAGCTGAAGTCCGGGTCTCCCCGCAGTGTCCCGATGATGTCGGTGAGCATCCCCTCCTCCCTGCCAGACTGTAGCATGGCCGCCATGGCCGGACAATCGGTCCCGCTCGGGTCCAGCAATTCTAAGTTTGGCACCGTTATGAAGCAGTTCTCAATATGTCCCCTGAAAAATGGGCGACTTTGTAACACAAGGGGACATTGAAAACCCCGGAAGGTCCCTATTGAGAACTGCTGGCTCAGGTCAGTTCGGAAGGGATGGGCAGCCACACCTTGAAGGTCGTGGCTGTGCCGGGGCGGCTTTCGACCTCGATCCTGCCACCGGCCGCGCTCACGACGGAATAGGAAACGCTGAGGCTCAGGCCCACACCGCGCACGCGCGCAAGCGGTGAGCCCATGTCGGCATGCTCGCCCTTCTCCGAGAAGAAGGGGGTGAAGATGCGGCTCAGCTTCTCATCGGCGATGCCGATCCCCGTATCCTCCACCGTCAGCACTTCGAAACCCGGGGCGATCGACGTGCTGACGCTGATTCGTCGCACGGGCTGGTCCAGGACTGCGTGCCACGCGTTCACCAGCAGGGCCTGGACGACGAACTGGAGGTGCACCGCACCCATGACCACGGGGGCGTCACCCTCCAGGCGCACGACGAGGGCTATCCCCTCCCGGTCAAGATCGGGCTGAATGCCGGTGAGCACGTCCCTGACGACTTGGCCGATCCGCGGATGGGCGTCGCCGCCCCCCGTTTCCGAGAGGGGGAGCAGACGCGCGGTGATGTCGATCGACCGACGCAGCGCGGTGTGCATCGAGTCAGTGTAATTCTTTGCCGTCGGGGGAAGGTCCTTCAGAGCCTCCAGGAGCTGGAGGTTCCACAGGAGGATGGAATCGATGTTGTTGAACTGATGTGCCACCCCTGCTGCCAGTGTACCGAGAGCGGCCAGTCGCTCCGCCCGCATCAGCCGCGCCCCCGCGGCCCGGGCCTCCGTGACGTCGTTTGCGATGAGGATCCCCTCCGCCCCCTTCTCTTCATCGAGCAGGGGTATCATGGTCCCGCGCCAGACACGGGCGTCCCCCGACGCGGTCGGCATGATCGTCTCGAAGTCTATGTTCCCGTTCTTCGCCGCCTCCCGCACGAGCCCCGCAAGCTCCTCGACGTGCTCCTTGCCGATCACGCTCTCCATTGGGATGTTCCTGACGGCTTCCTCCGCGATCCCGAATCGGATCTTCCCCGCGCGGTTGGTGAAGCTGAACGCCCCGGACTCGTCGACGACGCTCACCCAGTTCGGCGAGCCCTCCACGAGCGCCCGGTAGAGTCCCTCCGAGCGCTCGATGCGCACCTCGTCGATGAGCACCAGCCTCCCCGATGCCGCGAAGACGGCGATCATGAGAGCGAGGGCGAGCGTTACGAAAAGCCCCGCCAGCCTGTACTGCATCACCTGGTCGAGGGATCCGAGCAGCTCCACGGACCACCCGGCGATCGGCAGGAAGGAGCGGGCGACCATTGCCTTGGACCCCTCCCATGCGACCGCCGATCCCGACGGCACCCGTGCGCTCAGAAGTGGCGCCTGATACCTCAGCGCGGAGTCGGCAAGCGCTCCTGGGGCCCCTCCGGACACGGTCCTGTGCGGCCACAGGAGCCTGCCGACGTAGGACTCCTGGGTTGCGTGGATGATGACCCCGGCCTCGTCGACGAGAAAGGCGTCCGTTCCCGGCACCGTGGGAGGAAAGAAGGAGCTGACGTCTTTTTCGATGAGAACCACCCCGACGATCCCCGCACTCAGGTCCCAGACGGGAGCGCTCGAAAAATAGCCCGGCTTCAGCACCGCCCCCCCGACGTCGAAGCTCCGTCCCACGCCCACGGTGACGGCATCCTGGAACCATTCCGCATTCGCATGACCTCCCCCCGAAAAGGCGGGGGTGGCACCTGACGATGAAGCGACCACCCGGCCGCGTCGGTCCAGCAGGAAGCCCGTGCCCTGGATTTCCCGCGCGAAGCGATTGAGGAGCACCACCACGGAATCCTTCACCCCCTGATCGTAACGGAGAATGAGGGACGGCAGCGCAGAGGATGCCGAGAGGAGGGTGACGTCACGGTCGACCTCCCCGGTGTTCCCCGCGATCGTTTCCTGGATGACGGTGACGTTTGTCGTGTAGCGGTCGAGAAGCTCGGCTGCGGCACGATCGCCCAAGGAAACGGTGAAGAACGAGCCGAGCCCGAGGACGACAGGAAGGGAGAACAACGCGGCCAGGATGACGTATCGCGTGAGGGAGCGGCCATAGCCTTGATTCAGGCGGTTGAAGTCGCGCCATTCGTGCATGGAGAGGCTCACCGCCATCATGACGAACAGCGC